>JACZKT010000585.1 GCA_014859905.1 Rubrivivax sp. | reverse complement strand
TCCTCGCACAGAACAATTCCTGTCGTGGCCGGCGCGCCGCGGCTCACGCAACGAAGGTCGGGACATGCCGCGGGCACGGCTCGCGGCGGCCGCCTACCGTGCGGCCAGCCGCGTCCAGGTCTCGATCACGCTGTCGGGGTTGAGCGAGATCGAGACGATGCCCTCGGCCGCCAGCCAGTCGGCGAAGTCGGGGTGGTCGCTGGGGCCCTGGCCGCAGATGCCGATGTACTTGCCGGTGGCGCGGCAGGCCGTGATGGCGCGCGAGATCAGCGCCTTGACCGCAGGATCCCGCTCGTCGAAGTCGGCAGCCAGTTGCTCCAGGCCGGAATCGCGGTCCAGCCCCAGCGTGAGCTGAGTGAGGTCGTTGGAGCCGATCGACATACCGTCGAAATGTTCCAGGAACTGTTCGGCCAGGATGGCGTTGCTGGGCACCTCGCACATCATGATCAGCCGCAGGCCATCCTTTCCACCTTCCGCGCCACGCTTGAGGCCGCGCTCGGCCAGCATCTGCGCCACGCGCTCGGCCTGCTTCACGGTGCGCACGAAGGGCACCATGATCTCGATGTTGGTCAGCCCCATGTCGCCGCGCGCCCGCTTGAGCGCTTCGCACTCCATCGCGAAGGCGTCGCCGAATTCGGCGCTGATGTAGCGGCTGGCGCCGCGGAAACCCAGCATCGGGTTCTCTTCGTCGGGCTCGTAGCGCGTGCCGCCGATGAGCTTGCGGTACTCGTTGCTCTTGAAGTCGGACAGCCGCACGATCACCGGCTTGGGCCAGAAGGCCGCGGCGATGGTGGCGATGCCCTCGGTCAGCTTGTCGACGTAGAAGGCCCTGGGCGAAGCGTGCCCGCGCGCCACCGACTCCACCGCCTTCTTCAGGTCGGGGTCGATGTTGGGGTAGTCGAGGATGGCCTTCGGGTGGACACCGATGTTGTTGTTGATGATGAATTCCAGCCGCGCCAGGCCGACGCCCGAGTTCGGCATCTGCGCGAAGTCGAAGGCCAGCTGCGGGTTGCCGACGTTCATCATGATCTTGATCGGGCAGTAGGGCATCTCGCCGCGCTGCACCTCGCTGACCTCGGTCTCCAGCAGGCCGTCGTAGATGTAGCCGGTATCGCCCTCGGCACACGAGACGGTGACCAGGGCGCCCTCGTGCACGCGCGCGGTGGCGTCGCCGCAGCCCACCACCGCCGGGATGCCGAGCTCGCGCGCGATGATCGCGGCGCGGCAGGTGCGGCCGCCGCGGTTGGTGACGATGGCCGAGGCACGCTTCATCACCGGTTCCCAGTTGGGGTCGGTCATGTCGGTCACCAGCACGTCGCCCGGCTGCACGCGCTCCATCTCGGCGGGGCTGAGCACCAGCCGCACCGGGCCGGTACCGACCTTCTGGCCGATGGCACGGCCTTCCGCCAGCACGGTGTTCTTGCTGCGGTCGCCCTTGAGCTTGTAGCGGTGCTCGACGTTGTTGCCGACCTGGCTCTTCACCGTCTCCGGCCGCGCCTGCAGGATGTACAGGCTGCCGTCGATGCCGTCCTTGCCCCATTCGATGTCCATCGGCCGGCCGTAGTGCGTTTCGATGACCAGCGCATACCTGGCGAGTTCGACGACCTCGGCGTCGGTGAGCGAATAGCGGTTGCGCTGCTCGGGCGGGGTGTCGACGACATGCACCAGGCGGCCGCTGGCGGCCTTGTCCTCGGCGCTCGCGAAACCCATGCGCTGCAGCTTGGAGCCGAGCACACGGCGAATGACCGGGAAGCGGCCCGCCGCCAGCAGCGGCTTGTGGACGTAGAACTCGTCGGGGTTCACCGAGCCTTGCACGACGGTTTCGCCGAGGCCGAAGCTGGAGGTGATGAGGACCACGTCCTTGAAGCCGGACTCGGTGTCGATGGTGAAGATCACGCCGGCCGAGCCGAGGTCGGACCGCACCATGCGCTGCACGCCCGCCGACAGCGCCACCTCGGCGTGTGCGAAGCCCTTGTGCACGCGGTAGCTGATGGCGCGGTCGTTGTACAGCGAGGCAAAGACTTCCTTGATGTGGTGCAGCACGTCGGCAATGCCGACGACGTTCAGGAAGGTCTCCTGCTGGCCGGCGAACGATGCATCGGGCAGGTCCTCGGCGGTGGCCGACGAGCGCACCGCGAAGCTCGCTTGCGGGCTGCCGGCCACCAGCCGCGTGAACTGCTCGCGGATGCCGGCCTCCAGGGCCGGCGGCAGCGGCGTGTCGACGATCCACTGGCGGATCTGCGCGCCGGCGGCGGCCAGCGCGCGCACGTCGTCGACGTCGAGCGTGGCCAGCTTGTCCTGGATGCGCTGATCCAGCCCGCCGTGGCGCAGGTACTCTCGGTAGGCGTGCGCCGTGGTGGCAAAACCGCCGGGCACGCGCACCCCGGTGGCGGCCAGCTGGCTGATCATCTCGCCGAGGGAGGCGTTCTTGCCGCCAACCACCTCGACATCAGTCATCCTCAGTGCTTCAAACGGTACGACCAGGGCGGTCGCCAAGGGGGCCAATGACATGGGAAAGCTCCGTGATGTGGGAAAACCGGTGCTTCCGCATGCGCGACCGAACCGCAGCAGCGGCGCCTGGTGGCGCTTGGTTCTTTTGCTGGTCGACTGGCGAGGTTCACGTCGGGGCCGGGCGGGCGGAAAGATACGGTGAATTCTAAGAGTTTCTACTTATCATGACGCGCCCATTTCCCATGCGAACCGCCGCCACCCGCACCATGCCCGAACGCACCGTGTTCTTTGTCTCGGACGGCACCGGCATCACCGCCGAAACCTTCGGCAATTCGATCCTGAACCAGTTCCCGGCCAAACCGCGCCACGTGCGGCGCCCGTTCATCGACAGCGTCGAGAAGGCCGCGCGCGTGGTGGCCGAGATCAACGAGACGGCCAGCCGGGAAGGCAAGCGGCCCATCGTCTTCATCACGCTGGTCGCCGACGAGGTGCGCGACATCGTCACCAGCGAGCGCTGCAAGGGCATGGTGCTGGACATGTTCCGCACCTTCGTCGAGCCGCTGGAAGAGGAATTCGGCGTCAAGAGCAACCACCGCGTCGGCCGTTTCTCCGACGCCAGCCACAGCCAGGAGTACAACGACCGCATCGAGGCCATCAACTTCGCGCTGCTGCACGACGACGGCCAGTCGGCGCGCAACCTCGACATCGCCGACGTCGTGCTGGTCGGCGTCAGCCGCAGCGGCAAGACGCCGACCTCGCTGTACCTGGCGATGCAGCACGGCATCAAGGCCGCCAACTACCCGCTGATCCCCGACGACTTCGAGCGCGGCCGGCTGCCGTCGGTGCTGACGCCGTACAAGCGCAAATGCTTCGGCCTGACCATCGACCCCGACCGGCTGGCACAGATCCGCAACGAGCGGCGGCCGGGCAGCCGCTACGCTTCGCTGGAGAACTGCCGCTACGAGGTCAACGAGGCCGAGACCATGATGCGCCGCGCCGGCATCGACTGGCTGTCGTCGACGCACAAGTCGATCGAGGAGATCGCGACGACGATCCTGCGCGACCTGCGGCCGGACAGGCTGATCTACTGACCCTGCAGTCCTGGCAGCGAGCTCAGCCCGCCAGCCCGAGCGCGCCGCGGCGGTAGTCGCTGGGCGGCAGGCCGAGGTGGCTGCGGAAGACGCGGCTGAAGTGGGCCATGTTCGAAAAGCCGAAGCTGAGCGCGATGTCGGTGATCGAGCGGTGCGAGTTCGCGCGGTCGTCGAAGGTGCGCCGGCAGGCCTCCAGGCGCCGGCGCAGGATGTAGCCGGCGACGCCGTCGGGCTCCTCGGAGAAGGCGTTGTACAGGTGCCGCCGGCTGCAGTTCAGCGCGTGTGCGATGGCGTCCACCGACAGGTCCGGGTCGCCCAGATGGTCAGTGACATGCTGCTTGATGCGCTCGCGCAGCGCCTCGCGCTGCGTCATCGCGTTGCCGATGCCGGCCAGGTCGAGCATCGCCAGGTGCACGAACTGGGTGATCGCGTCGCCGACGCCGTGCGACGCGGCTTCCGACATGCCGGGCAGTTCGCGATACGCCGAGCGCATGGTCTCCAGTGCCAGCCGCGCCACGCCGCCCGAACCGCCCAGCCGGCGCGCCATGAGCGGGTCCAGCGACAGGCCGCGCTCGACGAGGCGCTCCTTGGGCACCATCACGATCAGGTGCTCCACGCGCACCGGGTTGGCCACCGCATAGCTGTCGGTGGTGTCGTAGATGCTCCACTGGTCGGGCGTGACCCAGGCTTCGCGGCCCTTCTGCTCCACGCCGGCGCAGCCGACGTAAGGCGCGACGATCTTCAGGTAGCCGATCTCCGACGCACGCACCAGCGAAGGTGAACGCATGACGCGGTGGCGGTTGGCCTCCAGCCGCGTCAGCACGATGTCGCCGGCGCGCACGGTGGAGATGCGGCCGTCGAAGTCGGTGTCGCCGTAGAGGTCGGACTTCAGGCCGCAGAACAGGCGGTTGATCCAGTCGCCCCAGAACGCCGGGCGCTCGGCGGCGGCGACCTGGTCGGTGCTCATCACGCTCGGGTTGGCCATGGCGGACTCCTCGCTGACTGGAAAGTGCGCGAGCGTATCGGGAGTCGCCGGCCCGCTCAAGCGAGCGGACAGGGGGCCAAGGGAAACCCCCGACCCGGGATGCACGGATCGTCAAGCCGGATTGCATGCGACGGCAAGCGGCAACGCGCCACCGTTCGCAGAATCCGGCTGCCCTCAGCGCCCGGCCGCCGAACGCCGGGCATCGCCAGCCACACACCGGAGACAAGACATGACCGCCAACCGCACCCCGCCCACCGGCCTGAAGCGCCGCACTGTCGTCCAGGCCCTGGCCGCCGCACCGGCGGCGCTGGCCTTCCCGGCCCTCGTGTCGGCGCAGGCCGCCCCGGTGCGCATCGGCTACACGATGGCGCGTACGGGCCCGTGGACCACCGGCGCGCAGGTCAGCCAGGAGCCCAACTACCTGCTGTGGGCCGAGCAGCAGAACGCCGCCGGCGGCCTCAACGTCAAAGGCAGCAGGCGCCCGATCGAACTCGTCAGTTCCGACGATCGCAGCGATGTCGAAACCGTGGTCCGCACCTACGAGAAGCTGATGGGCAGCGACAAGGTCGACCTCATCCTGCCGCCCTGGGGCAGCGGGGCCAACTTCGCCGTGGCGCCGCTGGCCAACCGCTTCGGCTACCCGTTCCTGGCGCCCACCGCGCTGAGCCGGCGCCTGATCGA
This sequence comes from Rubrivivax sp., assembly GCA_014859905.1. Lineage (GTDB taxonomy): Bacteria > Pseudomonadota > Gammaproteobacteria > Burkholderiales > Burkholderiaceae_C > Rubrivivax. The sequence goes on along the minus strand of JACZKT010000585.1, from coordinate 2,923 downwards.
GATGAAGCTGCCGTACTTCTTCCTGATGCTGCAGCAGCCCAAGCCGATGATGGACGCGCTTGTCGACATGTTCAAGGCGCAGGGCGTCAAGTCGATGGCCGTGGTCTATGTCGACGACCTTTTCGGCCTGGAGAACTACGCCGCGCTGAAGGTTGCCGTGCAGGGCAGCGGCATCCACATCGTCGAGGACAAGAGCTACCCCGGCGGCGTCAAGGACCTGTCGCCGGTGCTGCGTTCGATGAAGGACAAGAACCCCGACGCCTTCGTCGCGCTGTCCTACCCGCCGGACACCATCCTGGCCAGCCGGCAGAGCAAGGAGATCGGCTTCAACCCGAAGTTCTTCTACGCCAGCGTCGGCACCGCGTTCCAGCTCTACCGCAACGTGATGGGCGCCAGCGCCGAAGGCGTGCTCGGCATGGGCTCGTGGAACAGCAAGACGAGCCCCGGCGCCAAGGCCTATTTCGACGCCCACGTGAAGAAGTTCGGCGCCCAGAAGGAGCCCGACCGCTGGGCCAGCGGCGCCACCTGGGCGGCGCTCGAAATCCTGACCGCAGCCGTCGGCAAGGCGGGCCTGGACCGCAAGGCGATCCGCGACTACGTCGCCGGCACCGAGCACAACACCATCCTGGGCAAGGTCAGGTTCGTCGGCAGCGAAAACGTCGGCACGCCGGGCACCGTGAGCCAGTGGCAGAAGGGCGAGTTCGAGGTCGTGTGGCCGAAGGCGAATGCCACCGCGCCGTTGAATCCCGCCAAGCCGGCCTGGGTCTGAGCGCCCGCCCACGTGACTGCAGGAGCCTGGCTCGAGCTGATCGCCTCCGGTCTGATCACCGGAGGCATCTACGCGCTCGTCGCGCTCGGGCTGAACCTGCAGTATGGGCTGATGCGCATCCTGAACATCGCGCACGGCGAGTTCCTGATGGTCGGCGCCTTCCTCACCTGGCAGGCGCAATCCACGCTCGGTGTGTCGCCGCTGCTGATGGTGCCGGTGTCGTTCGCGCTCCTGATGCTGCTCGGGCTCGTCATCCACCGCCTGTTCTTCCGGCGGCTGACGCGCACTTCGCCCAACCTGGACGTCTTCGAGGCACGTGGCCTGATGGTCGCCTTCGGCCTGATGTTCCTGGTGCAGAACTTCGCCCAGCTGGTCTGGGGCGGCGACCTGCGCGGCTACGACTTCATGACCGATCCGGTGCACATCGGCGGCTCGCAGTTCGCGGCCAACAAGCTGCTCTTGCTGGCGCTGTCGCTGGCCTTCAGCGCGGCCTTGATTGCCGTGCTGCGCCAGACGCTGCTCGGCAAGGGCGTGCGCGCGCTGATGCAGTCGCCCACCGGCGCTCAGCTGGTGGGCATCGACACCGAGCGGCTGCACCCGCTGATGTTCGGCATCGGCCTGGGCCTGTCGGGCGTGGCCGGCTGCCTGCTGTCGATGACCTACACGATCTCGCCGTCGATGGGCGAGCCCTACACGGTGACGGCGCTGATCGTCATCACGCTCGGCGGCTTCGGCAGCATGTCCGGCGCCCTCGTCGGCGGCCTCGCCCTGGGCGTCATCGAGGCGGTCGGCATGCATTACACCAATCCGTCGCTGAAGTCGCTGTTGTCCTACGGCATCTTCGTGGCGGTCCTGCTGTGGCGCCCGAACGGCCTGTTCGCACGCAAATGAGAGCCTACCCATGAAACGCGACCTGCTGGTTCTGTTCGGCCTGGCCGGCTGGGCGCTGGCGTTGCCCCACTACGGTAGCGAGTTCGCGGTCTCGATGGCGCTGACCTGCCTGATGTACGCCGCGCTGTCGTCGAGCTGGGGCCTGTTCTGCGGCACCACGCGCTACCTGTCGCTGGCCACTTCGGCCTTCTTCGGCATCGGCGCCTACGCCAGCGCGCTGGCGCTGGAACAGGTGTCGTGGTGGGGCGCCATCGCGCTGGGCGCGGGCATCGCCGCGGCGGTGGCCATCGTCATGGGCGCCGCGGTGCTGCACCTGCGCGGCACCTACTTCGCGGTGCTGACCTTCGGCATGACCGAGTTGATCCGCCACGCCATCAGCTACTGGGAAAAGCAGGTCACCGGCACCGTGGGCCGCGTGCTGACGGTGGTGCCCGACCGCGATACGGTGTACCTGACGGTGCTGGGGCTGGCGGTCGCCGCGGTGCTGGCGTCGATCGTGGTCCGGCGCAGCTGCTTCGGCCTGGCGATGGCCGGCATCGGCTGCGACGAGCAGCGGGCGCAGACGCTGGGCGTCAACACGCGGCTGGTCAAGATCGGCGGCTTCGCCCTGACGGCGGCCTTCGCCGGCGCGGTGGGCGCGGCGATGAGCGTGCGCTGGACCTACATCGACCCGCACACCGTCTTCAACCCCTTCATCGGCTTCCAGACCGTGCTCATCGCCCTCATCGGTGGTGCCGCCACGCTGTGGGGGCCATTGATCGCCGCGGTGGTCTTCAGCCTGCTGGCCGAGACCTTGCGCCTGCAGGCCCCCTATGTCTACATGATGTCGCTCGGTGCGCTGCTCATCCTGTGCGTGCTGTACCTGCCCGGCGGTCTGGCGTCGCTGCGCTGGAGCACCTTCGGCCTGTGGCGCGACGACATCCGCGGCTGGTGGCGCGACCTCGTTGGCCCCGCGGCAAAGAAGGCCGCGCCATGAACGGCCACCCGCTGCTCGAGGCGCGACAACTCACCGTGCGTTTCGGCGGCCTGACCGCGGTGGATGCGGTGAGCGCGGCCTTCGCGCCGGGCGAACTGGTCGGCATCATCGGCCCCAACGGCGCCGGCAAGACGACCTTCTTCAACGCGTTGTCGGGCGTGATCGTGCCGACCTCCGGCGAGCTCTTCGCGCTGGGTGACCGCCTCACCGGCGCCCAGCCCCACCGCTATGCGCAACACGGCATCGCGCGCACCTTCCAGACACCGCGTGTCTTTGCCGACCTGAGC
>JACZKT010000584.1 GCA_014859905.1 Rubrivivax sp. | reverse complement strand
CCGCGAGAACAGCGCCCGGTGCTGCTCGCGCAGCAGGTTCTTCTGCACCTTGCCCATGGCGTTGCGCGGCAGCTCGGGCACCACGAAGACCTGTTTGGGCACCTTGAAGTTGGCGATCCGCGTGCGCAGCTGCGCTGCGATCGCCGCGCCGTCGACCGTGGCGCCGGCACGCGGCACGACGACGGCCACCACGGCTTCGCCGAAGTCGCCGTGCGGCACACCGACCACGGCGTCGCCGAGTCGGCCGTGGTCGGTGTGCCGCACGGCGACTTCGGCGACGCCGGGCAGTTCGTTGATGACGCTCTCGATCTCGGCCGGATAGACGTTGTAGCCGCCGCTGATGATGAGGTCCTTGCTGCGGCCGACGATGGTCACGAAGCCGTCGGCGTCGATGCGGCCGACATCGCCGGTCTTGAACCAGCCGTCGGTGGTGAACTCGTCTGCCGTTTTTTCCGGCATGCGCCAGTAGCCGATGAAGACGTTGGGGCCCTGGACTTCGATGTTGCCGATCTCGCCGGCCGGCAGCGGGCGACCCTGGTCGTCGTGCACGCGCACGCCCACGCCGGGCAGCGGCAGGCCCACGGTGCTGCCGCGGCGCGCACTGTCGGGGCGGTAGGGGTTGCTGGTCAGCATCACCGTCTCGCTCATGCCGTAGCGTTCCAGGATGGTGTGGCCGGTGCGTTCGCGAAAGGCGTTGAAGGTCTCGATCAGCAGCGGCGCCGAACCGCTGATGAACAGCCGCATGTGCCGGCAGGCCTCGCGTGTGAGGCCGGGCTCGGCCAGCAGGCGCACGTACAGCGTGGGCACGCCCATGAACACCGTGGCCTCGGGCAGCCGCGCCGCCACCGCGCGGGCGTCGAAGCGGCTGAACCAGATCATGCGGCTGCCATTGAGCAGCGCGCCGTGCGAGGCCACGAACAGGCCGTGCACGTGGAAGATGGGCAGGGCGTGGATCAGCACGTCGCCCGCCTTCCAGCCCCAGTAGTCCTTGAGCACCCGCGCGTTGGACAGCAGGTTGCCGTGCGTCAGCATCGCGCCCTTGCTGCGCCCGGTGGTGCCGCTGGTGTAGAGGATGGCCGCCAGGTCGGACGCCGAGCGCGGCGCCGGCGCATGCGCATCGGGCTGGAAGGCGGCGCGGTCGAGCAGGGTGCCGCTGCGGTCGTCGTTGAGCGTGTAGACGTGCCTTGTGCCGGCAAGAAAGGCGATCTTGCTCACCCAGCCGAAGTTCGCACCCGCGCACACCACCACCGCCGGCTCGGCATTGCCGACGAAGTACTCCACCTCGGCCGCCTGGTAGGCGCTGTTCAGCGGCAGGTAGACGTGCCCGGCGCGCAGCACCGCCAGGTAGAGCATGAGCGCCTCGACGCTCTTGTCCACCTGCACCGCGATGCGGCTGGCCGCGGGCAGTTCGAGCGACGCCAACAGGTTGGCGATCATGGCGCTGGCGCGCTCCAGGTCGCGCCAGCTGTAGCGCAGCGGGGCGCCGGGGCCGTCGGCGGTTTCGATGGCGACCTGGTCGAGGTCGGCCGGGAAGGCGGCGCGCAGCGCGGTAAACAGGTTCTGTGAGCTCATGGCAGGGTCGGGCGTCCAGGCTCAGAGCCAGGCCGCGATGTGTCGGGAGTGCGCCACGTCACCGTGCACGAATTTCTCGTGGTGCGACTCCACCTTCTGCAGATCGTAGAGGTAATTGACCATCATGCCGAAAGACTGGCGCCGGCCCTTGGCCGAGAGGTCGCCCAGCGGGTTCAGCCGCTCGAGCCGGGCGCCGTTGTCGAGGTGGAAGCGCGCCACCGGGTCGCCGTCGGCGGCCGTGCTGCACTGGGCCAGGTAGATGGCGGCCAGACGTTGCAGCGCCTGCGCACCGGGTGGGGCCAGCTGGCGCAGCGCGTCGGCGCTGACCAGGTGGTCGAGGTCGCCGTCGCAGGCCTCCAGCAGGGCCTGCCGGGCGTCGTCCAGCCGCTGGGCGCGAGGGCGGGTCAGGCCGTCGCAGACCGCGCCCGCGCGCAGCCAGCGCGCCAGGCCGGTTATCGGCGACAGCGTGCAGAAGGTCCTGAGCCTGGGCAGTTCGCGCTGCAGCTCTTCGGCCACGCGCTTGATCAGGAAGTTGCCCAGCGAGACCCCGCGCAGGCCCGGCTGGCAGTTGCTGATCGAATAGAAGGCCGCCACCTTGAAGCTGCCGGGCGGCTGCGGTGCCGCGGCCTTGTCGATGAGCGGCGCGATCGCCGCCGGCATCTCCGGCAGCAATGCGACCTCGACGAAGATCAGCGGCTCGTCGGGCAGTTGCGGGTGGAAGAAGGCGAAGCAGCGGCGGTCGGGCTGCAGGCGGCGGTGCAGGTCGTCCCAGCCGTCGATGGCGTGCACGGCTTCGTGGCGGATCAGCTGTTCCAGCAGCTGTGCGGGTGAGCCCCAGTCGACGCGCTGCAGGCGCAGGAAGCCGGGGTTGAACCAGCTGCCGAGCAGGTGCAGGAAGTCGGCCTCCAGCGCCGCCAGTTCGGGCTGCAGCGCCAGCCGGTCCAGCAGCGTCCGCCGCATCGCCACGATGTGTACGGTGCCGCCGGGCAGCCGGTTGATGCGGCGCAGCAGCTCCTGGCGCGGTGGTTCGGCGTCGCGCGTGAGCTGCAGCAGGTGCGCCGCCGTGGGCTCGCGGGCGTAGGCCTCGGCGCTGGCCAGCAGGGCCTGCGGGTCGGGGTTGAAGTCCTGGGCCAGGTGTTCGAAGAAGCGCTCGCGTGACTGGGGCGCCAGGGCGTCGTAACCTGCGACCAGCTCGCGCGCGATGGCCACGCTGTTCGCTTCGCCGCGTTCCGACAGCAGCCGCCGGCACAGGATCAGCAGCGCGTGCACGCGGCGGTCGCCGCCAACGCGGCCCACGGCGCGCTTGAGGTCGTCGAGCATCGGCGGTTCAGCCCATCAGTTTTTGCGGCAGCCAGGTGGCCAGCCCGGGGAACACACACAGGATCACGATCGCCACGACCATGCAGCCCATGAAGGGCAGCGCACCCCTCAGGATGGTCGGCAGCTTGATGTCCGGCGTGATGCTGTTGATCACGAACAGGTTCAGACCCACCGGCGGCGTGATCAGGCCCAGCTCCATGTTGATCGTGAGGATGACGCCGAACCAGATCGGGTCGAAGCCGGCGGCCAGGATCACCGGCATCAGGATGGGCGTCGTCATCAGGATGATGGCCGCCGGCGGCAGGAACATGCCGGCCACCAGCAGCATCAGGTTGATGGCGCCCAGCACCACCCACTTGTTGACCTGCAGCTCGGCAATGCTCTCGGCCACCGACTGCGTCACCTGCAGCGACGACATCATGTAGCCGAAGAGGATGGAGGTGCCGATGATCATCAGCAGCATGCCCGATTCGCGCAGGCCGTCGCGCAGGATGAGCCACAGCGCCATCGGCCGCCAGACGCGGTAGATCACGATCACCATCACCAGGCACAGCAGCGCGCCCACGCCGGCCGCTTCCGACGGCGTGGCGATGCCGCCGTACAGCGCGTACACCACGCCCACGATGACGGCGATGAAGGGCAGCAGCCGCGGCAGCAGTTCCAGCTTCTCCTTCAGCGAATAGATGCGGTCGCTGTCCACCAGCCTGGTGCCGCGTTTCCAGCTCAGGAACAGCGCCCAGGCCATGAACAGGCCGGTGAGCAGCAGGCCGGGCAGGATGCCGGCGATGAACAGGCGCCCGATGGACGTCTCGGAGGCGATGCCGTACAGGATCATGGTGATGCTGGGCGGGATCAGGATGCCCAGCGTGCCGCCCGCGGCGATGGCGCCGGTGGCCAGGTCGGCGTCGTAGCCGCGGCGGCGCATCTCGGGGATGCCCATCTTGCCGATCGCCGCGCAGGTGGCGGGCGACGAACCGGTGAGCGCCGAGAACAGCGCGCAGGCGCCGATATTGCTGATCACCAGCGAACCCGGCACGCGGTGCAGCCAGCGCGAAAGGGCCTCGTAGAGGTCGCTGCCGGCGCGCGATGACGCCACCGCGGCGCCCATGATGATGAACATCGGCAGCGACACCAGCGTGAAGTCGCTGAGGCCGGCGAAGATGGTCTCGGGCACGAAGTGCACGCTGTTCCAGCCGTCGAAGGCGACCATGAAGACCAGTGCCGCGGTGCCCAGCGCAAACGCGATCGGCATGCCGGTGGCCAGCAGTGCCACGGTCACGGCGAAGATGAGCAGGCCGATGGTGAGAGGGTTCACTGGTGCACCCTGCGGCCTGTGGCCGGTCCCGCCAAGCGGGAATGAGCCCTCGGCAAAGCCTGCGGGCTCATGCCCGGATCCGCGGCTGCCGGCCGGCACCGCCGCGCCGTGCCGACCGCGTCACAGTCGTTCGTCGGGCGCGAGCCCGAACGGAAGTTGGCGGCGCGTGGCCACGAGCCAGATTTCGGCCAGGAACTGCAGGCACAGCAGCGCCAGGCCCACCGGCACCGACAGGTAGGGGATCCACAGCCGTGCACGCCAGATCGACGACGTCGTGTTCCCGGTGTCGAAGGCCTCCCACCACCAGGGCACCGCGGCGTAGAGGAAGAAGCCGCAGAAGACCAGTGCCAATGCGCTGCCCAGGAAGTGCAGCTTGCGCCGCAGCGGCGTGGCCGCCATCAGCGGCACCACGTCGACGGCGACGTGGCCGCGCGTGAGCAGGATGTACGGTGCGCCGATGAACGTGGCCGCCACCAGGGCGAAGGTCACGAACTCGGTCTGCCAGATGGAAGACTGCCCGAGCACCGCGCGCACGAACACCATCTGGCAGATGACGCCGACGGACAGCAGGATCAGACCTGCGGCCGCCACGCCGAAGGCGCGCGAGGCCGCATGCACCGCGGTCACCCACGGGGGCAGCGGCGGCGCAAGGGCTTCACTTGACACTCAGCGCCTTGTCGATGAGCTCCTTGCCGCCCGGCACCTTGTCGGCGAAGGCCTTGTACGAGGTGCGCTGCGCCACTGCGCGCCAGGCATCGGCCTCGGCGTCGGTCATCGTCACGACCTCGACGTTGGCCTTCTTGAAGGCGTCGACCATCTTGTCGTCCAGGCTCTTGGATTCGGCGGCGAAATAGGCCTCGGACTTCTTCGCCGCGGCCGTCAGCGCGCCTTGCTGCGCCGGGTTGAGCTTGTCCCAGGCGCGCTTGGAGATCAGCACCGGCTCGTACATGAACCACAGCGCGTTGTCGCCGGGCGCCGTCAGGCACTTGATCTGCTCGTACAGGCGGAATGACACGAAGCTGCCCGACGAGGTGTCGGTGCCCTGCGCCACGCCCTGCTGCAGCGCGTTGTAGACCTCGTTGGACGGGATCGAGACGATCGACGCGCCGGCACCGGCCCACATCTGCGCAAAGGTGGCGCCGGCCGAGCGCACCTTCAGCCCGGCGGCGTCCTCGGGCTTCCTGATGCACTTGTCCTTGGACCCGAAGGCGCCGGCCAGCCAGGCGTCGGCCAGCACCTTGACGCCGCCCTGCTCGATGATGGCCTTGATGTCCTGCATGAAGGGCGAACGGTTGATGCGCGCCGCATGTTCGTGGTTCTTCACCAGGCCGGGCATCAGCGTGGCACCGAACTGCGGGTGCGCGCCCGAGGCATAGTCCAGGGGAAAGGCCGACATGTCGATCTGGCCGCTCTGCATGGCCTTCCACTGCTCCTGCGCCTTGACCAGGCTGGAGCCCGGGAAGACCTTGATCTCCAGCCCCACGTTGGCCGCCGCCACCTCGCGCGCGATGATCTGCACCATCTCGTCGCGCACGTCGCCCTTGCCGCCAGGAAACTGGTGCGAGGCCTTGAGGGTGACGGTCTGGGCCACGGCCGGCGCCAGCGGCAACGCGGCCAGCAACAGGCCCGAAAGGGCGGTGACGAAGGGTCGGCGGTTCATGGGGTGTCTCCGGAATCGTTGGCAGGAAAGTGACGGCAAAGCCGGCGCGGCAAGAGCGCAGCTTGCGTATGCAACACTCTAAAGAAAGAATTCCTGGATCCTGCTAGTGGATACCACAGGGTTCACCTGGAGACGGCGATGGGGCCCACGTGAAGACACTCGAGCGCTTGCGCGAGCAGATCGACGAGCAGTCCGCCAGTGGCCGGCGCGCGTGGCCGGCCGTGGGTGGCTGCGCCTGATCCGGAAGTGACGATGACGCTGCCCGCCGACGCCGACGGCCTGCTGGCGCTGGCCGGCCGCTCGATGTTCGAAGCCTTCGCACGCGACACCATGGGCGCCATGGTCGTCGACCGCGAGCACCGCGTGGTGTGGATCAGCGAGGGCTACCTGCGTTTCCTGCCCGGCCTGGGCTTCACCGAACCGGAGCAGTTCGTCGGCCGCCGTGTCGAGGAGGTGGTGCCCAACACGCTGATGGCGCATGTCATCGACACCGGCCAGCCGATCCTGGTCGACCTGCTGACGAACCAGGCCGGCACCTTTCTCGTCAGCCGGCTGCCACTGCGCGACGACGCCGGTCGCGTCATCGGCGCCGTCGGCTTCGTGCTGCTGGACCACCCCGAGACGACGATGCAGCCCTTGATCGCCAAGTTCAGCCGCCTGCAGGCCGAACTCGACGCAGCTCGGCAGCAACTCGCCGCGCAGCGGCGGCCGCGCTACACGATCGCCAGCTTCATCGGCGCCAGCCCGGCGGCGCTGGAGGTCAAGCGCCAGGCGCGGCGGGTGGCGCAGATCGGCAGCACGGTGCTGCTGCTGGGCGAAACCGGCACCGGCAAGGAACTGCTGGCACAGGGCATCCACGCCGCCGGCGCGCGCGCGGCGCGGCGTTTCGTCGGTGTGAACATCGCTGCCGTGCCCGAGACGCTGCTGGAGGCCGAGTTCTTCGGCGTCGCCCCCGGCGCCTACACCGGCGCCGACCGTCGCGGCCGCGAAGGCAAGTTCAAGCACGCCGACGGCGGCACCTTGTTCCTGGACGAGATCGGCGACATGCCGCTGGCGCTGCAGAGCAAGCTGCTGCGCGCGCTGCAGGAGCAGGAGATCGAGCCGCTGGGCAGCAACCGCGTCGAGCGCATCGACGTGCGCATCATCGCCGCCACCAGCCGCGACCTGGCGGCGATGGTGGCCGAAGGCAGCTTCCGCGCCGACCTGTACTACCGGCTGAACGTGCTGCCGATCCGGCTGCCGGCGCGCAGCGTGTCGGGAACGGCCGCCATGTTCACGCTCACGAACGGCCGCCCCGCACGCGGC
>JACZKT010000583.1 GCA_014859905.1 Rubrivivax sp. | reverse complement strand
CAGCTGACGCGCGTCGCTGCGGCGCGAGCTGCTGCCTGGGCCAGCGGGTGGCGGCGCACCAGCCAGGCGAAGACGACGACACCGGCCAGCAAGGCGCAGGCGGCGGTCTGCAGCGAGAGTGCGAATCCGCGGCCCGGACTGGCGCTGCGGTGGAGCAGCAGCGCCACCAGCGGCGGCCCGGCAATCTGGCCCAGGCCGTAGGCGGCGGTGAGCAGGCCGATGAAGGCCGAGGCGCTGTGCGGCCGCAGGCGGCGCGCCTCCTGCATCGCAAACAGCGTGATGGCGGTGAACGGCAGGCCCAGCAGCAGGCTGCCGAGCGCAAAGCCCCACAGGCTGGGCAGCCACACACTGAGCAGCACGCCGAGCGCCTGCATCGCATAGCAGACCATCAGCAGGCGACGGCGGTCCCAGCGTACCGGCAGCCGCACGGTGAGCAGCGCACCCAGCGCGACGCCGAACCCGAACAAGGGCCAGAACAGGTCGAGCCAGACCGAGCCGGGCAGCGCCTGCCGCGCGATCACGGGCAGGAACGTGGCCGTGACGATGTAGCCGAAGCCGGCCAGGCCATAGGCAAGCGCGAACAGGGCCGCCCCAGCGCCTTGCGCGGCGCCGTCGGTGGCGTGTGGCACCGTGGTCGTCGCCACCGTGCCGCGCAGATGCGGCCACGCCAGCGCGGTGAGGCCGGCGGCCAGCACCCCGAACACCAGCCAGCCGCTGGCCGCGCTCCAGCCGCCAGCCACCAGCGCGCTGGCCGACAAACCGCTGACCGCGATGCCCAGCCCCGGTCCCACGTAGATGATGCCGCCGAGCGCCGGCGTCCCCAGCGCGGTCAGGCGGGCCAGGCACCAGCCCGAGGTGTAGACGAACACCAGCGCACTGGCGACGCCGGCCAGGAATCGCCACAGCGGCCAGCTCGTCGCCCATGGCAGCGCCATGCCGAGCGTCAGCAGCACGGTCGCAACCAGCCCCAGGCGCACGGCCGCCGTATGCGCCAGCGGCTGCGCAACGCGCCAGCGCGCCCACAGCCAGGGCTGCAGCGCGCAAGCCAGGGCGCCGAGCCAGTAGCCCAGGTAGTTGGCCGTCGCCAGCCAGCTCGCCCCCGGCAGGTCGACGACGCCATCGTGCAGCATCATCGGCAACAGCGGCGTGAAGGCGAAGCGCCCGATGCCCATCGCGACGGCCAGCGACAGCAGGCCGGCGATGGCAATGGCGAGTGACTGTGACTTGAGCATGGACCGCGGACGCTGGTTCAGCTCTCCTGCCCGCTCTGCTGCAGGCGCCACATCTCGGCGTAACGCCCGTCGCGCGCCAGCAGTTCGGCGTGCGGCCCACGCTCGACGATGCGCCCGGCCTCCAGCACCACGATTTCGTGCGCGTCGACCACCGTGGACAGGCGGTGCGCAATGACCAGCGCCGTCTTGCCCTGGGAGACGCTGCGCAACTCGGCCTGGATGGCGCGTTCGTTGCTCGAGTCCAGCGCCGAGGTGGCCTCGTCGAAGATCAGGATCGGCGGGTTCTTCAGCAGCGTGCGCGCGATCGCCACGCGCTGCTTCTCGCCGCCGCTGAGCTTGAGGCCGCGCTCGCCGACCATGGTGTCGTAGCCCTTGGACGAGGCTTTGATGAAGTCGTGGATGTGCGCCGCGCGCGCCGCGGCCTCGACCTCGCTGCGCGTGGCTCCCGGTCGGCCGTAGGCGATGTTGTATTCGACCGTGTCGTTGAACAACACGGTGTCCTGCGGCACGATGCCGATGGCCTGCCGCAGGCTGGCCTGCGTGACCTGGCGGATGTCCTGGCCGTCGATGGTGATGGCCCCCGCGCTGACGTCGTAGAAGCGGAACAGCAGCCGCGCCAGCGTCGACTTGCCGGCGCCCGAGGGGCCGACCACCGCCACCGTCTTGCCGGCCGGGATCTCGAAGCCGAGGTCGTGCAGGATCGGCCGCGACGGGTCGTACGCGAAGTCGACGTGCTCGAAGCGCACCGTGCCCCGGCTCACCCGCAGCGGCAACGCACCCGGCGCGTCGTCGACCTCGCGGTTGCTCTCCAGCAGCGTGAACATCTTGTCGAGGTCGGTCAGCGCCTGCTTGATCTCGCGGTACATCACGCCCAGGAAGCTGAGCGGGATGTAGAGCTGGATCATGAAGGCGTTGATCATCACCAGGTCGCCCAGCGTCAGCCGGCCCTCGGTGACGCCCATCGTGGCGCGCCACAGCATGGCCACCAGCGCCACCGCGATGATCGTCTGCTGGCCCGTGTTGAGCAGCGAGAGCGTGCTCTGGCTCTTCAGCGACGCGCGGCGCAGGCGCTCCAGGTTCTCGTCGTAGCGGCGAGCCTCGAAGTCCTCGTTGTTGAAGTACTTCACCGTCTCGTAGTTGATGAGCGCGTCGATGGCGCGCGAATGCGCCGCCGAGTCGAGCTCGTTCATCTGGCGGCGGAACTGCGTGCGCCATTCGGTCACGGTGATGGTGAAGACGATGTACAGCACCAGCGCCGCGATCGTGATCCAGGCGAACCAGGCGTCGAACTTCACCGCCAGCAGCGTCAGCACCATGCCGACCTCGATCAGCGTCGGGAAGATGCTGTACAGCGAATACGAGATCAGCGAATGCACGGCGCGCGTGCCGCGCTCGATGTCGCGCGTCATGCCGCCGGTCTGGCGCTCGAGGTGGAAACGCAGGCTCAGCGCGTGCAGGTGGCGGAAGACCTGCAGCGAGATGCTGCGCGCGGTGCCCTCGGTGGCCTTGGCGAAGATCAGCTCGCGCAGCTCGGTGAACAGCGAAGTGCACAGGCGCAGGCCGCCGTAGGCCAGCAGCAGGCCGGCCGGCACCACCAGCACCGCCGCCGGGTCGCCGGGTTTGAACGACAGCGCATCGACGAGCTGCTTGAGCAACAGCGGCACGCCGACGTTGGCCACCTTGGCCGCCACCAGGAAGGAAAGCGCGACACCGACGCGCCAGCGGTAGCGCCACAGGTAGGGCAGCAGCTTGGCCAGCGTGCCCCAGTCGGAGCGCGGCGTGCCGGGGGCAGGGTTGATGGCGGGGGGCAGTGCCCTGGCGTGCGAACGCATGTTGTTCAGAGTGGTTGTCCGCGGCCGCGGCTACAGTGGCGCACCCAGACATGCAGCCATTGTCGCTGCCACGAGGCTCCCTCCATGACCGACGACAGCAGCGACCCGGCAACGACGGCGGCCACACGCACGGTCTCGCTCCAGTTGCCCCGTGACCGCGAACCGGTGCTGCGCGTGATGCCGCTGCCGGCCGACGTCAACGCCAACGGCGACATCTTCGGCGGCTGGATCATGGCCCAGGTCGACCTCGCCGGCGCCGTGCTGCCCAGCCGCATCGCGAAGGGGCGCATCGCCACCGTGGCCGTCAACCAGTTCATCTTCAAGCAGCCGGTGAGCCTGGGCGACCTGCTCAGCTTCTACGCCCGCGTCACGCGCATCGGCCGCACCTCGATCAGCGTGCACGTCGACGTCTACGCCGAACGCAACCCGGCCGACCTGCACGTGGTGAAGGTCACCGA
>JACZKT010000582.1 GCA_014859905.1 Rubrivivax sp. | reverse complement strand
GGCCGAGGTCGGGCCGGCGCTGGCCGCTGCGCAAGGGCTGTCGGCGGCGCTGCGCAGCGCCGCCGAGCATCGTGCCGAACTCCAGCAGCAGGCGCAGCGGCTGGGAACGGCAGCCGTCCTGCTGGTCTTGCTGTCTTTGCTGCTGACGGTGGTCGAACCCGGCCTGCGTGCGCTGCGCCGCCATGCCGTGTCGCTGCAGGAGCGCGCGATCGCGCTGCAGCGGCTGGCACTGGTGGCGGAGCGCACGCAGGCGCTGGTGATCATCACCGACCGCGACGACAACGTGGCATGGGTCAACGACGCCTTCACGCGTGTCACCGGCTGGCCACTGGCCGATGCCGCCGGCCACCGACCCGACGCATTGCTGGACAGCCCGCACGCCGACAGGAAGGTGCTGGCGCGTGTGCAAGGGGCCGTACGGCAGGGCCGAGGTGCGCGCCACGAATGGTTGCACCGCTCGCGCGACGGCCGCGACCTCTGGCTCGATGTCGATCTGTGCCCGCTGCACGACGACGGCCGCCTGGCCGGCTTCGTGCGCGTGTGCACCGACGTCACCGTGCGCGCGCGGCGGCAAGACAAGCTGCAGGCCCTGTGGAAGGCGCTGCCCGCAGGCGTCGTGGTGCAGGGAGCCGACGGCCGGATCGTCGAGGCGAACCGCGCCGCGGAGCGGCTGCTCGGTCTGTCGATGGCGCAACTGCAGGGGCGGGCTTCGACCGACCCGCGCTGGCGGGCCGTGCGCGAGGACGGCAGCGACTACCCGGGTGAAGAACACCCGCCGATGCGCACGCTGGCCAGCGGCTGCGCGCTGCGCAGCCAGACCATGGGCATCCACACGCCCAAGGGCGAGCCGCGCTGGCTGCTCGTCAACACCGAGCCGCTGCGTGACGCCACGGGGCAGATCACGGGCGTCGTGTCGTGCTTCGACGACATCACCGAAAGCCACCTGCTGCAGGAGCGCCTGTCCGGCAGCGCACGCACCGACGCGCTGACGCAGCTGCCCAACCGGGCCGTGGTGATGGAGCGGCTGGAGCGTGCCATCGACCACGCCCGCCGTCACCCGGGCTACGGCCTCGCGGTGCTGTTCATGGACTTCGACCGCTTCAAGCAGGTCAACGACACGCTGGGTCACGGCGCCGGCGACGAGCTGTTGCGCCAGGTGGCCGAACGGCTGCAGCTGACGCTGCGCCCGGGCGACGCGGTGGCGCACCTGGACGGCGACACGCGGGTGGCAGCGCGCCTGGGCGGCGACGAGTTCGTCGTCGTGCTCGAGGGCGTGCACGACGCGCCGACCGTCGGCATCATTGCCGACCGCCTGCTCAAGGAACTGGCCGAACCCTACCTGCTGGGCTCGACGCCGGTGCAGTCCGGCGCCAGCCTGGGCGTGGTGCTGCACACCGGCGGCGACACCACCGCCGACAAGGTGCTGCGCAACGCCGACACGGCCATGGTCGAGGCCAAGCGCGCCGGCCGTGGCCGCTGGGTGATGTTCGACGACTCGATGCACGAACGCGTCGTGCGCGCGCTGGCAGTGGAAACCGACCTGCGCCGTGCGCTCAAGGACGACGAGTTGTTCGTCGTCTACCAGCCGGTGATCGACCTGGCGACGCGCCTGCCGGTGGGCGTGGAGGCGCTGGTGCGCTGGCGCCACCCGGCGCGCGGGCTGGTGCCGCCGGTGGAGTTCATCGGCATCGCCGAGGAGGCGGGACTCATCGACGCCGTCGGCGCCCAGGTGCTGCGCACCGCCTGCCTGCAGTTCGTGCGCTGGCGCCACGAACTCGGTGCGCTGGCGCCGAAGCAGCTGGCAGTGAACCTGTCGCGGGCGCAGCTCAAGCGCGGCGACCTGGTGCACGAGGTGCAGGCGCTGCTGCAGGAGACCGGCTTGGACCCGGCGCAACTGCAGCTGGAGGTCACCGAAACCCTGGCCGCGCAGGACGACGGCGTGCAGACCACGCTGCGCGAGCTCAAGTTGCTGGGCGTGAAGCTGGCGCTGGACGACTTCGGCACCGGCTACTCGTCGCTGGCCTGCCTGCACCAGATGCCCGTGGACACGGTGAAGATCGACCGCTCCTTCGTGCGCCACGCCGAGACGGTGGAGTACCACCAGGTGCTCATCGAAGCCACCATCCGTGTCGCCCGTGCCCTGGGCATGACCACGGTGGCCGAAGGCATCGAGACCGAAGGCCAGGCGGCGCTGATGCTGCGGCTGGAATGCGACCGAGGCCAGGGCTTCCTGTACAGCCGGCCGCTGGAGGCCGCCGATGTCGAGGGCTGGCTGCGGCAGGAGACGGCCGGGGCGTCGCTGGGCTGATCAGTGGCCGACCCCGCGGCGCGGCGGGCCCGTCAGCGGCAGACGGCCGGCTCGGTGATCGGCCTCGGCACGTGCAGCAAGACCACCGGCCCGAGCAGGACGCGGCCATCGGCCTGCCGTAGCGTCACTTGCAGCGCACCGCCCTGGCCGGGAGGACCGGCCTCGATCGCCAGCGTGGCCGGTACGGGCGTCGGCACCAGAGCCGTGGTGTAGGCGCCGAAGAAGCGTGCATCGTTGGCCTCGGCGGTGCCCCACTCGCCATCGAAGCGCAGCCCCTGGCAACGCCCCTCGAGATGCGCGGTGTTGCCTTCGATGGCGAGGTGGACCTCGCCGCCGGCTGCGCCGTCGGTGAAGTGGGCCATGGCGGTGCCTGCGGTCGATCCGGCAGCCGCTGTGTCGACGCCGCCCGCCGGCGTGTCGGCGCACGACAGTGCGCTGCCGAACGCCGACGCGCACACGCTGCTGGCGCTGGCGCCGAAGGTGCTGAGGTAGGGCGAGTAGCTTTCGCCGCTGCCGGTGCCACCGGTGCCCGGGCCGCAAGCGGCCAGCCAGACCAGCCCTGCCGTGCAAAGCAGTGAGCGGAGCATTTTCATTTCTTCGCTGCTTCCCTGTCGCTGAAGAAGTAGACGCCGAAGCGCGCGCGGTGCCCGCGCGCGTCCGGGTCGGCCAGTGTGGCGTCGTGGTCGAAACGCGCCTGGGCCTCGCCCATCACGCTGCGAAAGGCCTGCTTCCAGGCCTGCACCGAGACCTTCTGCAGCTGGGCTGCCGAGGCCTGTGAGATCTGGTCGACGAAGATCGACTGCTCGAGGAAGTTGCCCTCGCCCAGCAGGTTCATCGCCGCCGCACTGGCGTGGTCGTGCAGGTTGTCGGCAAACAGCCACGACATCTCTTTGAAGCCCTGCCGCGGTGAAAAGCTGCCGGCCAGCAGCGTGACGACGTCGCCCTCTTCGCTGACGGCGCCCAGGCGTTTCAGCTCGTCGAGCATGGCGCGCGGGCGCACGTCGCTGCTGACGCTGGCCGTCAGCGCGTCGAAGGTATGGCCTTCGGCGCCGCGGGCCAGCGGCCGGGGCCGGCCGTCGGCGTCTTGAAAGGCGGGGTCCAGCATCCAGCGCCCGACCACCTGCGTGGCCAGGCTGAAGGG
>JACZKT010000581.1 GCA_014859905.1 Rubrivivax sp. | reverse complement strand
CACGAGCACGCTGCCGATCTCGTTCAGGCGGCCGAGGTCGCGCGCGGTGCCCAGGGTTTCGATCAGCATCGCCGCAAGTATGGCCTGCTGCCGAGCCGGGGCAGGACGGCAGGGTTCAGCGCGGGCCCGCGGCGGCTCAGCGCGCGCGCCGCACGCGCAGGATCTCGTCCAGGATCAGGCATGCCGCACCCAGCGTGATGGCGCTGTCGGCGAGGTTGAAGCTGGGAAAGTAACCGCCCGGGAACAGCGGCTCCAGCACTTTGAGGCGGAACTGCAGGAAATCGACCACGTAGCCGTGCAGCAGGCGGTCGACGACGTTGCCCAGGGCGCCGCCCATGATCATGCTGACGGCAAAGCAGAACAGCTTCTGCGTCGGGTGGCTGCGCATCATCCAGACGATGAACACCGAGGCGGCCAGCCCCAAGCCGACGAAGAACCAGCGCTGCCAGCCCGAGGCGCCGGCGAGGAAGGAAAACGCCGCGCCGCTGTTGTGCACGCGCACGAGGTTGAAGTAGCCGGTCACGGGGCGCACGTCGCCGTACTGGAAGTAGCCCAGGATCAGCGTCTTGGTCACCTGGTCGGCCAGCACGACGATGGCCGCCAGGCCCAGCCACAGCGCCAGGCTGGGTGCATGGCCCCTGACCGCCACGATCACGCCACCGCGCGCGCTTCGCCGGCGCCGTACAGATTGCTGGTGCAGCGGCCGCAGATCGTGGGGTGCGCCGGGTCGTGCCCGACATCGTGGCGCCAGTGCCAGCAGCGCTCGCACTTGACGGCGGCGCTGGCGCGCACCTCGATCTGCCAGGCAGCGCCGGCCTGCAGCGTCACCGCCGAGGTGATGAAGACGAACTTGAGGTCCTCGCCCAGCGATGCCAGCAGCGCGTGGTCTGGCGCGCCGGCCGTGATCGTGACCTCGGCCTGCAACGAGGAGCCCACGCCGCCGGCAGCGCGCAGCGCTTCGATCTCCTTGTTGACCATGTCGCGCAGCTCGCGGATGCGCGACCAGCGCGCCAGCAGGGCCGGGTCCGGCACGCCGAAGGTCCAGTAGGTCTCGCAAAAGATCGAGTCGCGGCCGGGAGCGAACACCTGCCACGCTTCCTCGGCGGTGAAGGTCAGGAAGGGCGCCATCCAGCGCAGCATTGCGTTCGTCAGCTGCCACAGCGCCGTCTGTGCGCTGCGCCGGGCCAGGCTGCCCGGGGCGGTGGTGTAGAGGCGGTCCTTCAGCACGTCGAGGTAGAAGGCGCCCAGGTCTTCGGCGCAGAACACCTGCAGCCGGGCTACCACGGGGTGGAATTCATAGACCTCGTAGTGCTGCAGCACCTCGGCCTGCACTTCGGCAGCGCGGGCCAGCGCCCAGCGGTCGATCTCCAGCATCTCGGCCGGCGCCACGGCATGCACGGCGGGGTCGAAGTCCGAAGTGTTGGCGAGCAGGAAGCGCAGCGTGTTGCGGATGCGGCGGTAGCTGTCGACCACGCGGGCCAGGATCTTGTCGTCGATCGACAGGTCGCCCGAATAGTCTGTGGCCGCGCACCACAGGCGGATGATCTCGGCGCCGAGCTGGCTCGTCACCGTTCGCATCTCGACGAAGTTGCCCACGCTCTTGCTCATCTTGCGGCCCTGGCCGTCGACCGTGAAACCGTGCGTGAGCAGGCCGCGGTAGGGTGCCCGTCCGGCCACCGCGCAGCCGATGAGCAGCGAGGAGTGGAACCAGCCGCGGTGCTGGTCGTGGCCTTCCAGGTAGAGGTCGGCCTCGGGCCCGGTCTCGTGGTGGCCGTCGGGGTGCGACCCCCTGAGGACGTGGCTGAAGGTCGAGCCGGAGTCGAACCAGACGTCCAGGATGTCGTGGCTCTTGGCGTAGTGCTCGGCGTCCGCGCCCAGCCAGTCGGCCGCGTCGAGCTGGCTCCAGGCCTCGACGCCACCCTGTGCCACCAGGTCGGCCGCGCGGTCCATCAGCGCCAGCGTGTCGGGGTGCAACTCGCCCGTCACCTTGTGCAGGAAGAAGGGCAGCGGCACGCCCCAGTTGCGCTGGCGGCTGATGCACCAGTCGGGCCTTTCGGCCACCATACCCGAAATCTGCTGCTGGCCCCACGGCGGGATAAATCTCACGCCTTCGATGGCCTTCAGGGCGTGTTTGCGAAGGCCGGTTTTTTCCATCGAGATGAACCACTGGGA
>JACZKT010000580.1 GCA_014859905.1 Rubrivivax sp. | reverse complement strand
CACGTCGCCCACCGCGAACACCGCGGGGTGCGAGCGGCTCTGCAGCGTGGCGCCGGTGAGCACGAAGCCGTGGCCGTCCAGCGCCAGCCGATGACGACGATGTCCAGCACCCGCTGTGCCGCCAGGGCCTGCAGCACGTGCACATGGGCGTGGCCCCCACCGGGGAGGACGAGGCGTTTGGTCATGACGCGGGCAGCACGAGGCATTCCAACCTGAAAGCCGCGCCACGCCATGCATCCAGGGCGGCAGGCGCCGTCGGCAGGGCTGTCTCTGGCACGGCGCGCCTGGCAGCTAGCCGCGCAGATGGCGCCGCAACATGACGCCGGCGGCGATCCCCACGCCCAGCAAGCCGGCCAGCAGCAGCAGCACGAACGCGGCGCGCCGGTCGTCGATCAGCGCGCCGCCCAGCCAGACCGCCCACACGCCGAACGGCAGTTCGGACAGCACCAGCACAAGCACGAACTTCGGCAAGGGGTAGCGCACGATGCCCAGGGCGAAGCTTGGCGCCTCTGAGGGCAGCGCCAGCTTCAGCAGGACGACCGACATGACGTTCAGTTCAGTCACCAGCCGCTGGCCCCAGTGGTCCAGCGCGGCCGGCGACACGAAGTACACCACCGCGCTGCGGCCGAAGCGCCGGCCGATGAAGTAGGCGAGCATCGCGCCGATGAACCACCCCAGCAGCAGCAGCAACAAGGTCTGCGCCTGTCCCCAGGCGTACACCGCCACCGGCACCGTCACGAGGCTCGAGAAGAGGACCAACATGGCCGAGACGGCCGCCAGGGCGACGAAGGCCAGCACGCTCGCCACCGGATGAGCTTCGACGAATGCCTTGCTGAACAACAGCGCGTCGGTGAAAGCGCGGTTCAGGGCCGCTGACAGCCAGAGCGAAGCGGCCAGTGCAAGGATCACCAGCACGACCAGCAGCTGTTTGCGATCGAGTTCGAGTTTCACGCTGCGGTCAACGTGGCTGTGTGCGTCGTGGCGGTTCTTCCAGGCAAGCTTGGCCGGCCCTCGACACGATACGCGGACTGCCGGCACGAACCACTCCGCAGGCCTCGTGCGCGCCGTGCCGCAGCCCGGCATCGGCCGCCCCTCGTGCACAGACGCGAACACGGCTTGCAGGCGCCGCCCGGAGCCGGCGCGGACGGCCGGCGGTGCGCTCGCTGACGAAGATCCACCGCGCCTACCGGCGCCGCTGCAGCGCCTTGGCCGCCAGCAGCACGACGGCCAGCGCGACCAGCGGCAGCAAGATGACGGGCTGCAGCAGGTCGGCCGGGCGGCCCGCCGCGACGGCCGGGTGGATGACGCTGCTGTACAGGTAGCCCTTGAGACCGAATCCGATCGCCGTGCTGGCAAGAAAGCGCCCCAAGGGCAGGTGAAGCACGCCGGCCGCGTAGTTGATCGCCGAGTGCGGAAAGGCGGGTATCAGGCGCAGCGCGCACAAGGCGAGGAAATCGCTCTCGCGCTCGAGCCTGCGGTAGCCGCGACTGGCGCGCAATTGGGCCAGCGACGCACCGCTCAGCCGCCGGGCGAAGGCATAGGCAGCCAGGCTTCCTGCGCAGCCGCCGGCGGCCAGGATGAAGGTCGAAGCCAGCGGGGCGTACAACGGCGCCACCAGCCACAGTACCGTCGAGCCCGGCAGACCGAAGGTGAACAAGGCCACCTGCAACAGGATCAGCGCCGCCGGCAGCCACGCGTGCTGCCGGTAGCCGCGCATCCCTTCGAGCACGGTGCGCCACTCGAACAAGTCGAGCCCGTGCGCTGCCAGGCCTGCCAACACCAGCGCGGCCAGTACAGCCAGCGGCCAGTAGCGGGCCAGCGGCCTACCCGGCACGACGGCCACTCGCTTCGCCGTTCGCCATCGGACGCGATGCACGGGAACGCCAGGCCGACGAAGGCGAACGACGGCACCGCCCCCGGCGCCGGCATCGCGTTCGCGCGCTGCGCCCGCCCACACCGTGACCGTGCCGCGCCCCGCTCAAGGTGCCGGAACCACGAGTACATCGCAGTCGACGCTGTCGAGCACGCGCCGGCTGACACTGCCCAGCTGCCCCAGCACACCGTGCCGCGCCGCCCGGCCCACCGCCACCAGATCGGCGCCGTTGTCCGCGGCGTCGGCGCAGATCACTTGCGCGGCGTGGCCGTAGCGGACGATGGCAACGCTGCCAACCGGTGCGAGCGGATCGACAAGGGCGTCCAGGTCGCGTTGCGCGGCGTCGAGTACCTGCCCGCGCCAGCGTTCGATCTCCTGCGGCCCGTTGGTCAGCGCGGCCAGCCGCGGCTCGAAGGCAATCCGCACCGCGTGCACGGCGGTGAACTGGGCCTGCGGCGCGATCGTGCGCGCGGCCTCGAACACGGCCCTGCCCGGCGGCGAGAAGTCGATGCCGATGAGCGCGTTGCGGTAGGGCTGGACGCCATCGACCCTGACCACGAGGACCGGACAGGCGGCATGCTGCAACAGCTTGAACGCCGTCGAGCCGAGCAGCAGCCCGCGCACGAACCCTTCGCCATGAGCGCCGATGACGATCAGGTCCGCCGGCAGTCGGCGCGCCAAGGCATCGATTTCGGCCACCGGATCGCCGAAGACGGCGTACTCGTCGATCGCGATGCCTTGCCGGGCAGCGACCGCTGCGGCCAGCGCATGCAACTCGGCGCGTGTGGCAGCGTCCCAGCGCGCCTCGTGTTCGCTCGTGATCGCAGCGGGGAGATATGGCGTGCCCAGCGTCTGCGGCGAAAAGTCGGCGGCGACGTGCAGCAGGTGCAGTCTTGCCTTGTGTTCACGGGCCAGCGCTGCGGCGCGTTCGACGACGCGCGCGGCGCGTTGGGAGAGATCGGTCGCGACAAGGATTTGGCCGAGGGAACTCACTGCTGCCTCCTCAGATCGATCGCAATGGAATCATGTTCCACCGCAGTGCCGGCATGCATGTTGCGCAGCCTCAAGCCGAGCGCTGTGGCGCCGTTGCCCCGCGGGCTGCTTTCGCCGTGGCAGGGGCTGCGCCTTCAACCGGCTCGAGCCAGCGGAAGACGCGCACCGGCGGCACATTGAACAACCCCCACGACACCTCGGAGGCGCCGCGAAAAGGCGTGGCGTGGCCGGCGACATGTCCACGCACCTGGCAGGCGACGAAGCGGCCGCCGGTCGCCAGACGGCGGGCGATGGCGGCGGCGACGCGCTGGGCTGTGCTCGCAGGCAAGGTGGAGAACGGTATTCCCGACATCACCACGTCGCGCGCCGGCAGCCCCTGCGCCAGCCGGATCTCTTCGTTTCGAGCATCATCACTCCCTTCGAGCTTGTGCACCGAGCCAGGCCGGCCGGCCGTTTCCATGCCTGCGGCGCGACGCCACCTCGCCACTGTCATGCCCGGCGGCGGCGCCTTCGAACGGATGGCGCGGCGCCAGGCTCGCCAGCTTGCGCCGGATGATGCCCTGCGACTGCCGTTCGAGGTAGTGCAGGATGGTTTCGGTGCGCAGCTTCAGCGCGCCGGCCGGTTTCGTGGCATCGAGATCGCCGAACCTGAAGTACAGGGTGCCGCTGGCCTCGACGATGCGCTGCACCGGCGTCAACGTGGGCTGATCCAGGCCGCACTCATAGCTCGACAGGCGCAACACGCAACTGATCCAGGGCAGGCGCGCGGCGACCTTGGCCCCCCAGACGATCTCGTTGGTGTTCGCGCTGTAGGACGACAGCCAGACATCGGCGATGTCGAACGGGCCGCGAATCTCGCCGCGCCGGATCTCGTCGCCGAACAGCCAGTCGAGCAGCGCGGGGTCGAGCGGCAGGTGCTGCGCCCACAGCACCGGGTAGCCGTGCGCCTGCAGTTCGGTCTCGATGCCGTGGCCCAGGCCCGGGTCCATGTGGTAGGGGCGCGCCAGCACCATGACGCAGGGGCGCATGTTCCGCGCGCACTCGACGAGCACTTCGCGCGCCGCGCCGCGCAGCCGCGCCGCGAAGTCGTCGAGCGCGCGGTAGCCGGCGGCCACCGCGGTCTCGAGTTCGGTGCGCTGCAGCGCCAACACGCTGCGCAGATCCTCGTAAAGCGGCTGCGCCACCAGGTCGGGTTCGCCGAGCGGGACCAGCGGATGCAGGTACGCCACCCCGTGCTCGGCGAACAGGTCACGCTCGCGCTGGAAACCCGCACGCACGCATTCGGCCGCCGCCACGTCGCGCGGACAGGCCAGCGCGGCCTTGACGTGAGGGCCCAGGAACGACGGCAGCGACGAGATCATCGGATGCAGCAGCACGTCGATCTTCTGGCGTTGCCCGAACAGCAGTTCGCCGTAGTGGCCGCTGGCGCACTTGACCGGGTGGCAGCTCTCGACCGTGCCGCGCCCCAGGCCCCAGCGGCGCGCCTGCTGCTCCGAGGTGTCGGAACTGAAGACGATGTTTCTCGGCGCCACCCCCAGCGCCGTCAGCAGCCCGATCCAGAACTGGTGCGTGCCCCACACCGACAGCACCTTGGGGATGCCGATGCGCAGTTGCGCGCGCCGCGCCGCCTCAGCGGGGGGCACGGAAGGCCTGGTCCTGTACCAGCTGAGCCGTGTCGAGAGTTTCATCCCGCAGCCTGTCCAGTTCGTTCTTCACCGCCTTGACCTCGTGCGCATTCTCGAGCAGGCCCTTCGGGCAGGCATTGTTGACGATCAAGCGCAGCCAGCCGGGATCGAGCTTCACCTTGCTCCACGGGCGGCCCGCGCCTTCGTCGACGGCGACGTCGATGAAGCTGCGCTGGCAGTGCATTTCGCACCATGGGCAGACGGTGTCGGCCGACGTGGCGGCGTGGTAGTCGAGCGCGCTGATCGCCGCGAAGCCGCGGAAGCGGCTGCGCGCGCCCGCGCCGACCGCCTG
>JACZKT010000057.1 GCA_014859905.1 Rubrivivax sp. | reverse complement strand
GCCTCCTGCAGCCCGAGGCTGGCGACGTGGTCGGCGCACAGCGCGCGGCGGAACTCGGCGACGTTGCGCGGGCGCCGCGCGGGGTCGGTCTCCAGCGCCCAGTCGATGGCGGCCAGGAAGGCCGGTCCGTAGCGGCCGCTTCCCGCCTCGACGGCGGCAACAAAGGCGCCGGGGTTGGCGGCACGGGTCTCGGCATCGGGCGGCTTCTTTCCCGTCACGGCCCAGTACAGCGTGGCGGCCAGCGCGTAGAGGTCCGTCCACGCACCTTGCTCGCCGAGGCCGTACTGTTCGATCGGCGCGTAGCCCGGCGTCACCACCACCGCGGCCTGGTCGGCCACGGCCAGCGTCTGGCCGGCGCTGCCGAAGTCCAGCAGCACCAGGCTGCCGTCGGCGCTGCGCACCTGGATGTTGTCGGGCTTGATGTCGCGGTGCAGGAAACCCGCCGCATGCACGGCGGCCAAGCCGTCCAGCAGCGGCAGCAGGAGTGCCACCAGACCGGCTTCGCCCAGGCCTTGCTGGCGCGGCCACCAGACCCTGAGAGGCGCGCCCTGCTCGTACTCGAGCACCATGTAGGCGGTACGGTGAGCCTCGAAGAAGCGCGCCACGCGCACGATGGCCGGATGGCGGAAGGTGGCCAGCGTGCGCGCCTCGACGAGGAAGTTTTCCAGGCCCTGGCGGTAGCGGTCGCGGTGGCGGCTGGCGTTGGGCGAGACGCTGCGCTCGCCGGTGCGGAAGGCGATCTCCTCGGGCAGGTACTCCTTGATCGCCACCAGGGCGTTCAAGTGCACGTCGGTGGCCAGGTAGGTGATGCCGAAACCGCCCTGGCCCAGCACGCCGTCGATGCGGTATTCGTGCAGGCGGAACCCCGGTTGCAACGCCAGCGGTGGCGCCTTGGGCAGCGGCGGTGCCGCAGGAACCGGCAGCACCAACGCCCGCCCCGCCGGCCGCACCACGGTGGGGTCGCGGTCGGGTGCCAGCGGGGCGCGGACGACGGTGGCGTCGGGGTCGGCGCCACGCGGCGGCCGGATGATCGTCGCGTCGGGGTCGTTCATGGCACGGCGGCAACGGCGAGCGAGCGCGTCGGTGCGCCGACGGGCCCGGGTCTTCGCCGTGCAGAGGAGTCGCGCAGTTTCATCGGCCGCAAGTGTCGGGCCATCGCCGCGCGGCGTCCACGGTCTGGCACTCATGGGCTCAAGTATGTATAGTTCATACATACTTGTTTCTTCCGAGAGACGCCATGGAAGCCACTGTTGCAGAACGCGGGCAGATCACCCTGCCCAAGGCCGTGCGCGACGCGTTGGGCCTGACCAAGGGCACCAAGCTCAAGGTCGAACTCGAAGACGGGCGCATCGTGCTGCGCAAGGACGTGCAGGACGCGCTGTCGCAACTGCGCGGGCGCTTCAAGCTCGCCGAAGGCTTCAAGACCACCGACGAGGCGATGCGCGCGCTGCGCGGCCGCGCACCGGGCGACCCCTACCCGCCTGCGGACGAGACATGATTGCCGTCGATTCGTCGGTGTTGCTGGACGTGCTCGCCGACGACCCGCACCATGCCCGCGCCTCGGCCGATTGCATCGGCGACGCGCTCGAAGCGGGCGAGGTCGTGATCTGCGATGCCGTGGTGGCCGAGGTGCAGGCCATGCTCGCCACGCGCGAAACGGCGATGGACGCGCTGGCCGCCTTCGGCATCCGCTACCTGCCCACCGTCGAACAGGCCGCCGTGCGCGCCGGCCACATGCAGCGCCGTTTCCGCGACCGCGGCGGCCGCCGCGAACGCGTGGTGGCCGACTTCCTGATCGGCGCCCACGCCATGCTGCAGTGCCAGGCGCTGATCACGCGCGACGCCGGATTCTTCCGCGACTACTTCAAGGGTCTCAAGCTCATCGTGCCGAAGTCAAGCTGACGACAGGCGCCGGCCGCAGACTCCCTTTCCACCCTCACCCGACCCCCACTCCGAGGTTCAGCCATGCCCACCATCAAG
>JACZKT010000579.1 GCA_014859905.1 Rubrivivax sp. | reverse complement strand
TCCATCAGGATCAGGTCGGGCTTGTCCTCGGCCAGGCGGTCGACGAGCACCGCGCAT
Organism: Rubrivivax sp.; assembly: GCA_014859905.1. Lineage (GTDB taxonomy): Bacteria > Pseudomonadota > Gammaproteobacteria > Burkholderiales > Burkholderiaceae_C > Rubrivivax. The sequence continues at coordinate 1,594 of JACZKT010000579.1, read as the reverse complement.
TGCGAGCCCAGTGCGGCGTTGAAGGCCAGCAGCCGCGACTGCTCGCGCAGCGCGTCGACGGCACGCGGAATGCGCAGGCCGAGAAACGCGGCCAGGTCGACCACGCCATGCAAGCCGCCGCGCAGATTGGCCACACCCAGGAACCAGGGCTGCGTGTGCGGCACCGGCTTGAGCGTGCCGACGGCAAAGATCTCGCCGGCCGTGGCCAGGGGCACCAGCAGGCCCTGCCCGGCGCATTCGAGCGCCAGCCACGACGCCTGACGGGCCTCGGTGCGTGCCAGCTGCAGCCGCGCTGCCAGTCGGCTTTGCAGTTCACGCAGCGCTTCGCGGTTGGCCATCGGCGGGCGGGGGGGTCAGTCCAACACCTTGATCTTGGCGATCAACTCGTCGGCGTCGACAGGCTTGACGATGTAGTCGCGCGCGCCCTGGCGCATGCCCCACACCTTGTCGGTTTCCTGGCTCTTGCTCGTGCACATGATCACCGGCACGTCGGCGTAACGCGGATCGCGCGTGATCGCCCGCGTGAGCTGGAAGCCGTTCTGGCCCGGCATCACCACGTCCATCAGGATCAGGTCGGGCTTGTCCTCGGCCAGGCGGCGCAGGGCCTCGTCGCCGTTCTCGGCGGTGCGCACCGTGTAGCCGCGCTTGCCGAGCAGGCCCGAGAGGTGATGCAGCTCGGTCTTGGAGTCGTCGACAACGAGGATCTTGTGGATCGGCATCGGTGGGTCCTGAGGCAGTGGCGGGAAGGCGGGCGCGACGCGGGCGCCGTCAGCCGGCAGCCGGGCGGAACGACTCGACCGCGCGCAGCAACTGCTCCTTGGTGAAGGGCTTGGTGAGATAGTCCTGCGAGCCGACCATGCGTCCGCGCGCCTTGTCGAACAGGCCGTCCTTGCTGGACAGCATGATCACCGGCACATGGGCATAACGCGGGTTGCGCTTGATGATGGCGCAGGTCTGGTAGCCGTCCAGCCGCGGCATCAGGATGTCGCAGAAGATCAGCTCGGGGTCGTGGTCGTTGACCTTGGCCAGCGCATCGAAGCCGTCTTCGGCCAGCAGCACCTCGTGCCCGCCCTGGCGCAGGAAGATTTCGGCACTGCGACGGATGGTGTTGCTGTCGTCGATGACCAGCACCTTGGCGCCGTGCGCCGTGCCCGCCGCAGCCCCTGCACCGCCTTCAGGAAGCTGGAATTCCAAGCGCTGTCCTCCTTGCGCAACGTCGAACGGCTGCAAGCCGCCGCCCGAGGTTCAGATCTGCACCATTTCGAAGTCTTCCTTGCGTGCGCCGCATTCGGGGCAGGTCCAGTTCATCGACACGTCGGCCCACGCCGTACCCGCTGGGACACCGTGTTCGGGATCGCCGGCAGCCTCGTCGTAGATCCAGCCGCAAATCAAACACATCCAGGTACGCGGTTCACTCACGATGCCACTGTCACGTCACTACAATGGAGCGAGATTGTAGCCACGCCGATCCGCGGAAAGCCGAGGATTAGTCGGTACATACATATCGTTTCTAAGATTTCGCTAGAGGTTCGGTGGCTGCTTCGCGCCGGGCCTTGCGCGCCGATCCCACACGCCGACGCCGCCCGCCCATGAC
>JACZKT010000578.1 GCA_014859905.1 Rubrivivax sp. | reverse complement strand
GCGCAGGCGCTGCTGTGCGTGGCCGGCGTGGCCTGCTGCGTGGCGATGGCGATGCCGCAGGTGCACATCTCGTGGCCTATTGCAGCGACCTCGGTTTCGGCGCCGCGCGCGGCGCCGAGATGCTGTCGCTGATGCTGGCCTGCGGCATCGCCAGCCGGCTCGTCAGCGGCGCCATCTGCGACCGCATCGGTGGCCTGCGCACGCTGCTGCTGGGCTCGGCCCTGCAGGGCGTGGCGCTGCTGCTGTTCCTGCCCTTCGACGGCCTGGTGTCCCTCTACGTGGTGTCGGCGCTGTTCGGCCTGTTCCAGGGCGGCATCGTGCCGAGCTACGCGATCATCGTGCGCGAGCACTTTCCCGCCATCGAGGCCGGCCGCCGCACCGGCACCGTGCTGATGGCCACGCTGCTGGGCATGGCGCTGGGCGGCTGGATGTCCGGCAAGGTGTTCGACCTGACCGGCTCGTACCAGGCGGCCTTCGTCAACGGCATCGGCTGGAACCTGCTGAACATGTCGATCGCCGGCTGGCTGCTGTGGAGCGTGCACGGCGGGCCCGGGCGGCGGGCGCGGGCAGTGGCGGCATGAGGCTGCCGATGCCGGGCGCGACGCCCTGCCCCGCCGCGCGCAGGTGATAGTGCGGCCCGAACAAGGAGCATCCATGGACCCGCTGATCCGCCGCCAGACACTGGCCGACCTGCTGCACCGCAGCGCCGCCCGCCACCCGGCCAAGACCGCAGTGATCTGCGGGGCCACCCGCTGGACCTACGCCGAACTCGACGCGCTGTGCAAGCGGCTGGCCGCCGGCCTGGCGGGCCGCGGCATCACGAAGGGCGACCGCGTCGCGGTGCTGGCGCGCAACTCGCACGCCTTCGCCGCACTGCGCTTTTCGCTGGCGCGCCTGGGCGCGGTGCTGGTGCCGGTCAACTTCATGCTCAAGGCCGAAGAGGTGGCCTATATCCTGCGGCATGCCGGCGCGCGCTGGCTGGCTACGGACAGCAGCCTGGCGGCACTGGCGCGGGCGGCCGCGGCGCTCGACACGGCGGTGCGGGACTTCGTCTGGCTGCCGTCGGAGGACGCGACCGAAGCCGAGCCCGGCATGAGCTCGTTTCACGCGCTGGCCGACACCGCCGGCGCGCCGCCCGAAGTCGACCTGGCGGGCAGCGACCTGGCGCAGATCGTCTACACCAGCGGCACCGAGTCCAGCCCCAAAGGCGCGATGCTGACGCATGACGCGGTGATCTCGCAGTACGTCAGCTGCATCGTCGACGCCGCCATCACCGGCGACGACCTGATGCTGCACGCGCTGCCGCTGTACCACTGTGCGCAACTGGACGTGTTCCTGGGGCCGTCGATCTACGTCGGTGCCAGCAACGTCATCACTGCCAAGCCGGTGCCCGAGAACCTGCTGCCGCTGATCGAGCGCCACCGCATCACCAGCTTCTTCGCGCCGCCGACGGTGTGGATCGCGCTGCTGCGCTCGCCCCTGTTCGAGCAGTGCGACCTGTCGAGCCTGACCAAGGGCTACTACGGCGCGTCGATCATGCCGGTGCAGATCCAGCAGGAGTTGAGCCGCCGGCTGCCGGCGGTGCGGCTGTGGAACCTGTACGGCCAGACCGAGATCGCGCCGCTGGCCACCATGCTGGCGCCCGAAGACCAGCTGCGCAAGCCCGGCAGCTGCGGGCGTGCGGTGCTCAATGTCGAGACGCGGGTCGTCGACGACGCGATGCGCGACGTCGCGCCGGGGGAGGTCGGCGAGGTCGTGCACCGCAGCCCGCACGTGATGCTGGGCTACCTGAACGACCCCGAGCGCACGGCGGCGGCTTTCGAGGGTGGCTGGTTCCACAGCGGCGACCTCGCAACGATGGACGAAGAGGGCTACATCACCATCGTCGACCGCAAGAAGGACATGATCAAGACCGGCGGCGAAAACGTCGCCAGCCGCGAGGTCGAGGAGGCCATCTACCGCCTGCCGCAGGTCAGCGAAGTGGCTGTCGTCGGCGTGCCGCATCCGTACTGGGTCGAGGCCGTGGTGGCCATCGTCGTAGCCAAGCCCGGCCAGGCGCTGGACGAGGCCACCGTGCTGGCGCACTGCGCTTTGCACCTGGCGGGCTTCAAGACGCCGAAGAAGGTCGTGTTTGCCGAGACCTTGCCCAAGAACCCGAGTGGCAAGCTGCTCAAGCGTTCGCTGCGCCGGGACCACGAGGGCGCCTTCGCCGACCCACCTGAAGGCGCCCACGCCACCACCGCGACCGGCTGAGGCGCCGCCCGGGCCCGCAGACGTACGCCGCGGGATGGGTGGCGCCGCTGCAGCGGTCAGGGTCACATCGTCGTCAGGGTGGCGCGCTAGTGTTCACCCATGCACGACGTCATCGAACTCTGGCACTGGCGCGTCACTGACAAGGTGGGCCGGCGCCACTTCATCACGCGCCCCGACCCACTGCTGCGCCCGAGGCGTTGACGCGGGGTCTCAGCAACCGCCCTTCTTTTCCTTCTTCGTCGGTGTGGCAGCTTCCTTGGCGGCGTCGACGGTGGCACCCACCGCCGCCGACGCGGCATCGACGGCAGCAGTCGCAGCAACCGAAGCCGCAGCGCCGACCGCCTTGGCGGCTTCGACCGATTCGGTGACCGCAGCCGAGGCGGCATCAGCCACCGGCGTCGGCGCGGGGGCGGGTGTAGACATCGGCGCGGGAGCGGGTGTGGGCATGTCTTCCTTCTTGCCGCACGCCGCCAGGGCCACAGCAGCGATCACGGAAGTCACCAGGAGCAATCTGTTCATCTTTCGATCCTCGAAAAAGAGATGTCCACAGGACACGCTTGCCTTGAGCGTCAAGCGCCTTCAAGCAAGGCTTTCCGAGCGCCGGACCAAGCATGCTCCGGAGTTCCGCATTTCGATCGGCAACCCAGCTCTGAATTCTAGTAGCGATCAGCGAGATCCGGACCGCATCAGCGTGACCGCCCGATGGTCCCGCCGATGCTGATCGTCGTCACGGCGCATGCGAACGCTGCGAGTCCATCAAGGATGCCGACGAACGAGCACGCTGCATGGGCGCCGATTTCCCCGACGAAGAGAAGTACAAGAAGGAACGGGCGTCGGCCGGAACTCGCTGATCCTTTGACCGTTGGGTCAAGCCAACCGGCCCAACGTCATCGGCGCCGCTGGTGGCTTCGCAGGACGTGATCGCACATCGGGCGCGCGATGCGCTTGTCGTTGACGCTCGGGTCCCGAACCTTGCCGGTCTGCAGCGGCAGGAAATGCTTGATCGGCAGGTGTGCCGCTTGATCCACTTGAAGAACGGCCCGACTTGCCTGCGGCGTCCACTGCGGCGCATGGGGCCTCACGGTCAGGCGTCGAGGTCATGGCGCGTCACTTTGGTGCCGGCCAGCAAGCGCCCCGGTTCATCGACGGGACCGCCGATGCCCTTGGGGCTCGGCGCCGTGCGCGCGGCAGGTGGTCGAGTCACTGGGTGGAACGCGGGCTGACCGTCGAGGATCGGCGCTGGCCTTGCGCGGCTGGCGGCAGCCTTACACTCGGTGCCGTGACGGAGGCGGTCCGGGCTGTGCCGCTTGGCGGGCACTAGACGGGGTGACTCTCCGGGCAACTGCGGCTGATCAGGGGTCGTTGGCCAGCCGGTTCTGCAGGAACACGGCCGACCACCGGACGCCGAGGAGCTGCTGTCGCTGCCGGGCGGATTCCCTTCCGCGGCGATGGTTCCGGCGCGCGGCGCAAGACGCTCCTCCCACAAACCTTCACGCGGCAGCGCATGTCCGTTCGAATCGTCAGACTTGTCTTCGCCGGTGTCGCTCTCCCGGGCCTGTCACCGGTCGGCTGCGCCGAGCAGCCCCGCAGCGCCTTCCCGTCCAGGGACGTGCAGATCGTGGTTGCCAATGAGCCCGACGGACATACCTTGCTGCTGACATCGCTCAAGGTCAAGAAGGAACGCGTCGAGGGAGCGGTCAACTGAACCCGGCCGTGCAGTGGACGGGACGGCAATGAACGTCGCGGACCTGCTGACGCGCCAGTCTCTGGCGACACCGCATGCCACCGCAGTCATCCAGGGCGACCGGGAGTTCAGCTACGCGTCATTCGAAGCCATGGTCTGGGGCCTGTGCCGCCATCTTCGTGACTGCGGCCTTCGGCCCGGGGATGTCGTCGGTCTGCAGCTGAACGACCCGCTGCTGCACCTGGCCGCGGTGCTGGCACTCGCCCGCTCCGGCATGACCAGCGTGGCCATCACGGCAGAGGGCGCCGACACCCCGGCCGGCAGAAGCATCCTGACGCGGACCGGGGCAGCGGCGGTGATCGACGGCGATCGCCGCGTGGATTGGGGACTGCTGACGCGTATTCAGCTCGATCTCGACGGGGTCCGGGCGCTCGCCGCGGATCCTGACGAGACGATCCGCTGCGATCAGCCGGATCGGCTGCTGCACTACAAGACCTCGTCGGGAACCACCGGCGCTCCCAAGATCGTCGCGGCAAGACACGCCGGCATGATGGCGTCGATCGCGCGCGAGACCGCCTGCATCGGCTATCCCGCGGGTGAGCGGTATCTGACGCCGGTCTCGCTGGTATTCGATGGGCCGCGGCGGCGCTACCTTGCCTGCCTGGCCTCGGGTGCCACGGCAGTCATGCCACCCGGCGATGGCAGTCCGGCTGCGCTGATCGACACCATCGATCGCCACGACGTCAGGCACTTCTCCTGCGTTCCGGTCCAGGCCTGCGAACTGGCGGCCGCGGTTGCGCCGGGGCGGCAACGTTTCCCCCGGATGCGCTGTCTTCGTCTCAGCGCGGGCCCGTCTGACGCATCGCTGCAGCGGCTCCTGCGTGAGCGTCTTTCCGCCAACGTGCTGGTCAGTTACGGCTGCACGGAGCTGGGCCCCCTCACGGTCGCGACGCCCGACCTGGTGGCGAGCCGACCGCAGACGGTCGGGCACCCGATGCCCGGAATCGAGCTGCAGATCGTTTCCGCCGACGACCGATTGCTGCCACCGGGTGCCGTGGGCTTGATTCGTGTCCGCGCGCAAGGCATGCCGCATGCATACCACGACGATCCGGAGGCGACGGCGAAGTTCTTCAGGAACGGCTGGTTCTATCCTGGCGACCTGGGAAAGACGGACGAGGAAGGACTGCTGTTCCACATGGGCCGTTCCGACGGCATGATGATCATGAACGGCATCAACATCCACCCGGCCGGGATCGAGCAGGTGATGCTGTCGCAGCCGGCGGTGCGGGATGCCGCCGCAATGCCACTGAAACATCGGGTCACCAACGACGTGCCGGTGTGTGCGGTGGTGTCGAACGACGGCGAACGAGTGTCCGAGCAGGAGTTGCTGGTGTTCGCCCGCGGCAGGCTCGGATCCCACAGCACCAGGCAGCTCTCGCTTCCTGCCGCGGTCAGCTTCAGCCTTCCTCCGCGCCTCGATCTCGAACAACTCGATGCGTGGCTGTGCGGCGTGCTTCATATCGATGTGCCGGACATGCCGGGTGCCGAGGGCTTGCCGCAGCGCGGCCCGGAGCAGTCGGCGCGTGCGTGGGTGCAGCGCGTCCTGTTGCTGACCCGGCTGCTGCTGCAGGCGGCGCGCATTCCGGTGTTCGATGCACCGCAGCTCAGCGCCTGCTTTGCGGGCCCGTCCGGCAGCGATACCTGGCATGCACACGTTTCGTTCGCCCGCGTCGAAGAGATGCCGCATGTTGCCTACGACATCGCATACCAAGGGGCCCTGCATCTTTGCGCATGGGCGACGGCGAACGCGGTGGATGCGCGGAACCTGCAGGCGTTCTACGCCTTGGCGCAGCAGCGTGTCGCATCCGATCTCGGGTCGATGATGCCGCCCGGCAAGTCCACGCTGCCGGTGCTGCGCGCGGCGCACCGCAAGTCCATCCCCTTCACGCATCTCGGGGCAGGCGTGTTCCAGCTGGGCTGGGGATGCAGGGCGCAGAGGATGGACAGGAGCGTCACCGGACGCGACGCCGCGATCGGTGCCAGGCTGTGTGCCAACAAGGCGCTGACCGCGACCTTGCTGCGCAAGGCGGGTTTGCCCGCCCCGGTGCACAAGGTGGTCACGAACCTGCAGGCGGCGCTGCAGGCCGCCCACCAGATCGGCTGGCCCGTCGTCGTCAAGCCGGTGGACAGGGAGCGCGGGGAAGGTGTCGTGGTCGATGTCGGCGACGACGACCAGCTGAAGGCAGCATTCCGTTCGACCAGTGCCCTGTCGCGCACGAAGGCGGTCATCGTCGAGCGACAGGTCGACGGGGTCTGTCATCGCCTGTTCATGGCCCATGGCCGGCTTCTGTATGCCGTCAAGCGGCTGCCGATGTCGATCGAGGGCGACGGGGTTGCCGACGTCGCGGGCCTGATCGATGCGGAGCTTGCCAGGCAACTTCGCCTCCCGCCCTGGGACCGCTCGGGCATCCAGCCCCTCGATGAGCTTGCGCGCGCGGCCATCGTGCGCGCCGGTTACACACCGACGTCCATTCCGGCCCGGGGCGCGCTTGTTCCCTTGCGCCGGATCGAGTCGACCGAGTGGGGCGGCGTGGACGAAGAAGTCACGCAGCAGATCCACCCCGAAAACCTCGGCATCGCGCTGACCGCGAGTGAGTTGTTCGGACTCGGCATGGCCGGCATCGACATCATCACCGCCGACATCACCCGCCCTTGGTTCGAGAACGGTGCCATCGTCAACGAGGTGAATTTCGCGCCGCTGCTGGGCGGCGGCGACATCTCGCGGAGCTACATTCCGACCTTCCTGGACGAGTTTGTCGATGGCACGGGGACGATACCCGTGGAGGTCTTCGTGGGCGGCGAGGCCGCCTGGGCGGCCGCCACGCGGCGCTGGCAGGAGATCGTGGCGCCGGGCCTCGATGCGTATCTGAGCCATGCGCACCAGACCCTGGCGCCGCCTGGCCAGGAGTGGCGCATGCCGTTCGTCGGGCTGTACCCGCGAACACGGGCGCTCGTGTTGTCCACCCGTGTCCAGGCTCTGGTGCTCGTGGTGCAAACGGACGAGTTCCTGACCACGGGCTTGCCCCTGGAGGCGGTCAGCGCGGTGACAGTCATCGACGAGCGTTTGAGTTCGTCGTCATCGAAGGGCGAACCCTTGCCGCGTGAGCGTCTGGACGCACTGCTGCAGGTGTTGCGGAGGTGGCGAGGGTCGCCGGCTGTTGCCGCGCCGGTGAAGGTCGAATAGTGGCGCCTGGGTCTGCCGAGCCTCTGGCAAGCCTGCCCCGTCACCGGCGCAGTCTTCGTCGCCCACCGAACGCCTGGATCGCGCAGAGGCGCAGCTGGCAGGGTCGGCTGTGTGTATCGACAATGTGGCCATTGACCATGGGTGCATGCGATGAGCAACCATGGAGCACTGCAAGCTCCAGGGAGAGCGCGGTTTCAGAGCGCCAAATTGACGATCACTGCGTCCAGCGCCAGCGGCGACGTCGCGCGTGCCTGTCGCGATACGGTGAGACGCCAAGATCAATGGGGCCAGGTTGAGGGATAGCGAGAGTTGAAGCCCGCTGTTCGGCGGGTTATGTTGGCTTCCCAGAACATGGGCAAGCCCCACCACCGCCAGGTGTATGAGGCGATACGGGAGGACCGATGGCCGAGCTTTGCCCCACTTGTGGCGTCGAAAATCGCGACAGCGCGAAGTTCTGTCGGGGCTGCGGCAGGAGCTTGGTGCCCCTCGTTGCTGAACCGACGCAGCCAACCGTGGCCTGTCCCGCCTGCGCAAGCCCAAACAGTCCAGGCGCGACCTTCTGCACGAAGTGCGGACGTGGGCTCCACGTGCCGCCAGCGCTGCTGTCAGCGGATACGGATCCGCCCCCCGGGAACGTTGGCTCGCGAGTGGTTCCGCCCGCGCGAACACCGCCACCGCCGCCGCCACCACC
>JACZKT010000577.1 GCA_014859905.1 Rubrivivax sp. | reverse complement strand
GCCGACAACGACGCCGAGCTCGACGCCCAGCTTCGCCGTGGTCGCAAGATCGGCCGCGATGCGCTCGACAATGGCCTGATCGATGCCGAAGCCCTTGTCGGCGGACAGCGCCTCGCCGGACAGTTTGACGACGACGCGCTTGTAAACGGGATCAGCCATCGGCTCGCGGTCCCCTCATTGCAAGAGCGGCGGTGCCTTATGCACCGCCGCTTTGTTCGTTCAGTTGGTTCCGGCCGCCGCCGCCACTTCGGGCGGCACGCGCACCGCCACCGGTACCCAGCGCGCCGCGGCCGGGTCCACCACCACGGTGTCCTGCAGATCGGTGCGCATGCCGTCCAGGCCGGCGGCAGCGATGCGATAGCGCTGCAGCTGTTCGGTGGTGTTCATGAGCTGCAGACGATAGACGTTCTCGACCCAGCCGTCGTCGACGATGCGTGCCAGCGCGCCACGGTCGCGCACGACGTCGACCTTGAACGGCGAGCGCAGGGCCAGGCTGGTGCCGAGTGCGGCGAGGATCAGGACCAGCACGGTCGAGTAGACCAGCACGCGCGGCCGCAGCGCGCGCCTGAGCAGCTGGGCGCGGCTCAGGTGCTGGCTCATGCCGTTCTGGGTGTCGTAGCGGATCAGGCCGCGCGGGTACTGCATGCGGTCCATGACGCCGTCGCAGACGTCGACGCAGGCGGCGCAGCCTATGCATTCGTACTGCAGGCCCTTGCGGATGTCGATGCCGGTGGGGCAGACCTGCACGCACAGGTTGCAGTCGACGCAGTGGCCCAACTGGGCGGCCTTCAGGTCGGCCTTGCGGCCGCGCGCGCCGCGCGGCTCGCCGCGCGCTTCGTCATAGGTGATGATCAGCGTGTCCTTGTCGAACATCGCGCTCTGGAAGCGCGCGTACGGGCACATGTACTTGCACACCTGCTCGCGCATCCAGCCGGCGTTGCCGTAGGTGGCCAAGCCGTAGAAGGAGATCCAGAACCACTCCCAGGGACCGAAGCCCAGCGTCGACGCCGCCGCCGCGAGGCTCTTGATGGGCGTGAAGTAGCCGACGAAGGTGAAGCCCGTCCACAGGCCGATGGTGATCCAGATCAGTTGCTTGCCGCCCTTGCGCAGCAGCTTGTTCAAGCCCCAGGGCGCGGCGTCGAGCCGCATGCGCTGCGCGCGGTCGCCCTCCAGATGGCGCTCGACCCACATGAAGATCTCGGTGTAGACCGTCTGCGGGCAGGCGAATCCGCACCACAGGCGACCCGCCACCGCGGTGAACAGAAACAGCGAGTAGGCCGCGACGATGAGCAGGCCCGTCAGGTAGATGAAGTCCTGCGGGTAGAGCACCAGGCCGAAAATGTAGAAGCGACGCGCGCCGAGGTCGAACAGCACCGCCTGGCGGCCGTTCCATTCCAGCCACGGCAGGCCGTAGAAGACCAGCTGCGTGACCCAGACCATGGCCCAGCGCCAGCCTGCGAACCAGCCGGACACGGCGCGGGCGTAGATCTTCTTCTGCGCCTGGTACATCGAGACCACGGCGACGCTCGCGTCCGCGTCGCCCGCCGCTGCAGCGGGGGCGGGGGCAACAACGGCCGTGGTCCGGGTCGGCGGCAGCACGCTCTTCAGTTGCCGGCGACGCGCGTCGTCTGCGACAGGCTCAGCACGTAGGCGCCGAGCACGTGGATCTGCTCGGGCGTCAGCAGCCGGCCCTGTGCCGGCATGGCGTTGTTCTTGCCCTGGGTCACGATGTTGACGATGGCCTGCTCGCCCCAGCCGTGCAGCCAGATCTTGTCGGTGAGGTTGGGCGCGCCGAGCAGCGGGTTGCCCTTGCCGTCTGCGCCGTGGCAGGCGGCGCAGACGACGAATTTTTCCTTGCCCAGTTGCGCCGCGACATTGTTGTGCGCGCTGCCCGACAGGCTCAGCACGTAATGGGCCACGTTGCGCACGTCTTCGCCGGACCCCACCGCGGCGGCCATCGGCGGCATCACGCCGACGCGGCCTTCTGTGATCGTGGCCTTGACGTAGTCGTGCGTACCGGCGCCCAGCCAGTCGTTGTCGGCCAGGTTGGGGAAGCCCGTGCTGCCGCGCCCGTCGGAGCCGTGGCACTGCGCGCAGTTGTTGAGGTACAGGCGCTGGCCGATGCCCATCGCCACCGGCTCCTGCGCCAGCTGTTCGGCCGTCATGGCGACGTACTTTGCGTACACCGGCACCATGGCGGCGCGGGCCTTGTCCTGCTCGGCCTCGTACTGCCCGACGCTGGTCCATTTCAGCGTGCCGGCGTAGCTGCCCAGGCCGGGATAGAAGGCCAGATAGACGGCGCCGAAGACCACGGTGATGACGAACAGCCACATCCACCAACGCGGCAGCGGGTTGTTCATCTCGCGCAGGTCCTCGTCCCAGACGTGGCCGGTGGTGTTGTCGGAAGCCATCACCTTGCGGCGGCTGGCGATGACCAGCAGCACCAGGCAGAACACCAGGCTGACGGCGGTGGCCACGGCAACGAACCAGCCCCAGCCGCTGTGCACGAAATCGCTCACTTCAGTTCTCCTTGACGGGCCGGGGCGACCGCCTCACCGGCTTCACCAGCAAACGGCAGCATCGCGGCTGCATCGTGTTCAGCCTTGCGGCTGCGGCTCCAGGTGTGCACGACCAGCGCGATGAACAGCACCAGGCCGAGCACCGTGACAGCGACGCGGATGACATTGATGTCCATGGCGACGCTCCTACTTGCGCGCGGTGCCGAGCACCTGCAGGTAGGCGATCAGCGCGTCCATCTCGGTGCGGCCCTTGACGGCCTCGGCGGCCTGCGCGATCTCGTCGTCGGTGTAAGGCACGCCGACCGTGCGCAGCGCCTTCATGCGCGGCGCCATGTCGGCCGGGTCGACGGTGGCTTCCAGCAGCCACGGGTAGGCCGGCATGTTCGATTCCGGCACCAGTTCGCGGGGGTTGTTGAGGTGGATGCTGTGCCACTCGTCGCTGTACTTGCCGCCGACGCGGTGCAGGTCGGGGCCGGTGCGCTTGCTGCCCCACTGGAAGGGGTGGTCGTAGACGAACTCACCGGCCACCGACCATTGTCCGTAACGCAGAGCTTCCGACCTGAAGGGCCGCACCATCTGCGAGTGGCAGTTGTAGCAGCCCTCGCGCGTGTAGATGTCGCGGCCCGCCAGCTGCAGCGCGGTATAGGGCTTGAGGCCCTCGACCGGCTGCGTCGTGGAGCGCTGGAAAAACAGCGGCACGATCTCGACGATGCCGCCGACGGCCACCGCCAGCAGGATCAGCACGATCATGAGGAAGTTGCTGGTCTCGATCTTCTCGTGACCACCGGGCTTGTGCGTGTTTGCCATTTCTTGTACTCCTGCGCTGTCGTCAGGCGTGCGCCGCAGCGACGGCCGGGATCGGCGCCGACACGGCCTTGCCGCTCCTCACGGTCATCACCACGTTCCAGGCCATGATCAGCATGCCGGTGAGGTAGAGCAGGCCACCGAGCAGGCGCACCACGTAATACGGGAAGGTGGCCTTGACGCTCTCGACAAAGCTGTAGACCAGGGTGCCGTCGGGATTGACGGCGCGCCACATCAGGCCCTGCATGACGCCGGCGATCCACATCGCGGCGATGTAGAGCACGATGCCGATGGTGGCGATCCAGAAGTGCGTCTCGATGGCCTTCACGCTGTACATCGTGGTGCGGCCGAACAGGCGCGGGATCAGGTAGTACAGCGCACCCATGCTGATGAGACCGACCCAGCCCAGGGCGCCGCTGTGCACGTGGCCCACGGTCCAGTCGGTGTAGTGGCTGAGCGCGTTGACGGTCTTGATCGACATCATCGGTCCTTCGAAGGTGCTCATGCCGTAGAACGACAGGCTGACGATGAGGAACTTCAGGATCGGGTCGTCACGCAGCTTGTGCCAGGCGCCGCTGAGCGTCATGATGCCGTTGATCATGCCGCCCCAGCTGGGCGCCAGCAGCACCAGCGAGAACACCATGCCCACGCTCTGCGCCCAGTCGGGCAGCGCCGTGTAGTGCAGGTGGTGCGGGCCGGCCCACATGTAGGTGAAGATCAGCGCCCAGAAGTGCACGATGCTCAGCCGGTAGCTGTACACCGGGCGCTCGGCCTGCTTGGGGATGTAGTAGTACATGATGCCCAGGAAGCCGGCGGTGAGGAAGAAACCCACCGCGTTGTGGCCGTACCACCACTGGACCATGGCGTCCTGCACGCCGGCGTAGGCCGAGTAGCTCTTGAAGAGGCCGGCCGGGATGGCCGCACTGTTGACGATGTGCAGCAGCGCCACGGCGATGATGAAGGCGCCGAAGAACCAGTTCGCGACGTAGATGTGGCGCACCTTGCGGATGCCGATGGTGCCGAAGAAGACCACCGCGTAGGACACCCAGACGACGGCGATCAACAGGTCGATCGGCCATTCGAGTTCCGCGTACTCCTTGCCCTGCGTCAGGCCCAGCGGCAGCGTGATGGCGGCCGCGACGATGACGATCTGCCAGGCCCAGAACGTGAACATGGCCAGCCCCGGCATGAACAGGCGCGTCTGGCAGGTGCGCTGCACGACGTGGTAGGCGGTGGCGAAAAGCACGCTGCCGCCGAAGGCGAAGATCACCGCGTTGGTGTGCAGCGGTCGCAGCCGCCCGTAGCTGAGCCATGGGATGCCGAAGTTGAGTTGCGGCCAGGTCAGCTGGGCGGCGATGATCACGCCCACCAGCATGCCGACCACGCCCCACAGCACGGCGGCCAACGCGAACAGGCGCACGGCCCCGTCGGTGTAGACACCGTCGGCTTCCCTGGCGGCGGGGGCGGCCATTGCTTCACTGCTTGCCATACGCTTCTCCTCTCCAGTCAATTCGAGTCGGGCGATTGTTCGCGTTGCTTCAGGGGCGGGGCTTGATCGGAGTCAAGCGGCCGGACTTCGTCTGTCAGGATACGTTCAGCCTCGGACTCGAGGTCTTCGAACTGCCCGCCATGCAGTGCCCAGCCGAACACCGCCAGGATCGCCAGCACGAGCCCCACCGACAAGGGAATGAGCAGGTACAGGCTGTCCATGGTCGTGCAGCGATCGTTCAGCGCGCGGCGCGCAGCGCGTTGAAGACCACGATCAGCGAACTCAGCGCCATGCCCAGGCCAGCGGCCCAGGGCGGCAGCCAGCCCACCAGCGCCAGCGGAATGCACAGCGCGTTGTAGGACCCGGCCCAGACGAAGTTCTGGCGCACGATGCGCAGCGCGTGCTGCGCCGTGCGACGCGCGCGCACCAGGTCGCCGAGCTGGTTCGACG
>JACZKT010000576.1 GCA_014859905.1 Rubrivivax sp. | reverse complement strand
CGGCGGCGCCATCCGCGGCGTGGCGCTCGGCGTCGGCGTGACGGCACTGGTGCAGGCCTTGCTGGGCGGCATCGGCGTGGCGGCGGCCGGCGTGCCGGTGGCCGGCCTGTTGACGGCGGTGATGTTCATGCTGTGCATTGCCCAGCTCGGCCCCTTGCTGGTGCTGGTGCCGGCGGTGATCTGGGTGCTGTGGAGCGGCGACACCGGCTGGGGCATCGCGCTGGGCATCTGGTCGGCGATGGTCGCCACCATCGACAACGTCATCCGCCCGCTGCTGATCCGCCTGGGCGCCGACCTGCCGCTGCTGCTGATCTTCGCCGGCGTCATCGGCGGCCTGTTCGCCATCGGCCTGTTGGGCATCTTCGTCGGCCCGGTGGTGCTGGCGGTGGCCTACAAGCTGCTGCAGGCCTGGGTCGACGACGGCGACCTGCCGCCGCCGAGCTGGCGCGACTGAGCGCGAGCGGGCGTCGTTTCTGGCTCGCCGCGCACTGCGGCAACGTCCGAAGTCCCGGGCGTTTCGGCCGAAGACCATCGCGGTTCCGGGCGCCCCGCTCAGGGCGGACGCGGCGGGACCAGTGGCATCCAGTGTCCGACAGGCCGCCAATTTGACCCCGACAGCTCAATGTTCCTTTCCCCCGAGGCCCCGAACCAGTACGCTCGCTCACGCCGTCACTGCAGCGTCGATTGGCGTCAGAAGCTCAGGAGCCTGCGTGACCGCCGAATCGCCAGCGACCGTCAACCCGCACTATCTCGACCACGTCGTCGCCACGTCGGTATCCAGCGAAGTCGAGGTTACCGAGGAGATCGTTTCGGGGAACGGCATCCGGCTGCTGGCCAAGGGCGCGCGCGTCGACGCTGCGATGCGCGAACGGCTGCTCGAGCACAAGCTGCACAAGCCGCTGGAGGATTGCGTGCAGGTCGTTGGCGGCGTCGTCGCCGAACGCTTCGAACCGATCGGCGAGATCCTGCTCGACAAGCATCGGCTGCTGCGCGCGCTCTGCGCGTCGGATCGTTCACTCAGCGCGCCGGCATCGCTCGCCGCCCTTTCGTTGTCGCCGCCGATGCGGTCGCTGCTGACCGTCTACGCGCAGTCCCAGGAGGGCCGCCTGGACCACGCCGTCGGCGTGGCGATGCTGGCGCTGGCGCTGGCGCGCAGGCTGCTCCCGGGCGAGATCGACCGCCATCATGTGATTGCCACCGCAGGACTCGTGCACGACGTGGGCGAGCTCTATATCGACCCTGCCTACCTGCGCCGGGACGCGCGGCTGGATGCGGACCAATGGCGCCACATCGTCACCCATCCGCTGGTCGGTCATCGCGTGCTGCGCGACATGGTGGGTGCGGGCCCGGCGGTGGCCGACGCGGTGCTGTTGCACCACGAGCGCCTGGATGGCTTCGGCTATCCGCGCGGCGTCGGCGGCGAGGCGTTCACGAACGACGGCCAGGTCCTCGCGGTGTCGGAGTGGTTGATGGCGATGGTGGAGTCGGGCCAGTCGCCACTTGCGCACGCACGCATGGCCGACCGTCTGGTCCCCGGGGAGATCGGCCCCGCGTTGCTGCAGGCCATCGCGGCTGCGGCGCGCCAGGCGACAGACGTGCCGGTCGAGATCTCCTCGGCGCCGCCGCTGGAGCAAGCCGTGCCTCGTATCGTGCACCTGGCATCCACGCTGCAGCGCTTTGGCGACTTGCGCCCCTTGATCGTCGAGCGTATCGGCCAAGCAGGACCGGGCCTGCGTTCGGTGCTCGAGGCCGGGGTGCGGCGCCTGCTGCGCATCCAGGCCTTTTTCTCGAGCACGGGACTGGACGTGTCCGACACGCAGGCCCTGCTCGGCGAACTGGCGGCGCTGCGCGATCCCGAGGTCTACGTGGAGATCATGACGCTGGTTGGCGAACTGGAATGGCGCCTGCGGGAAGTGGAGCGCGGGCAGCGCTTGCGCGCCAGCCTGCTCCCGGCGCCCGAGCGCGCCGTCATCGAGGATCTGCTGGCCCGCCTGAAGGGTGCGCCTGCCGCTGCGACGACGGCCGACAGCTGAGCGCGCGTTCAGCGCATCAGGAAGGCCAGCATGCGGTCGGCCAGCTTGCCGTACGGTGGATACAGCATGCCGACGCCGCTCCAGCGCGCCTGGTGGAAGATGGGTCGCAGCTTGGAGAAGGTCTGGAAACCCTCGCGGCCGTGGTAGTGCCCCATGCCGGACTCGCCGATGCCGCCGAAGGGCAGGTCGTGCTGGCCGACGTGGAACAGGGCATCGTTGATCGAGACGCCGCCGGACATCACGTGCGCCAGCAGCCGGTCGATGCGCTCCTTGTCATAGCTGAACGGGTACAGCGCCAGCGGCCGCGGGCCGTCGTTGATGCGTTCGATGACCTCGTCCAGGGTGTCGTAGGCCACCACCGGCAGGATCGGCCCGAAGATCTCGCGCGCCATCAGCGCGCTCTCGGGCGGGGCGTTCAATACCAGGTGCGGCGCGATCTTGCGGCTGGCGCGGTCGTACGCCGGCCCCGGCAGCAGGTTCACCACCTCGGCGCCGCGTTCGCGGGCGTCCTGCAGCGCGGCGAGCAGGCGCTCGAACGAGCGTTCGTCGATGATCGACGTGTAGTCGATCGAGCCCAGCGCCGAGTAGCGGGTGGGCACGATGGCCGCCGCGAGCTCGGCAAAGGCCGGCACCTTGGCGCGCGGCACGAAGACGTGGTCGACCGTGGTGCAGATCTGCCCGGCGTTGAGGTACTTCACGTACAGGATGCGCTCGGCGGCCGTGCGCAGCGGGTAGTCGTCGCAGACCACGGCCGGCGCCTTGCCGCCGAGTTCGAGCGTCACCGGGCACAGGTTCTGCGCCGCGGCGGCCATCACGGCACGGCCGGTGGCTCCCGACCCGGTGAAGATGAGGTGGTCGAACGGCAGTTTCGAGAATTCGACGCCGACGCCGCCGGTCTCGTCGAAGAACTGCAGCTTCTCGGGCGCAAAGTAGGCCGGCATGCGCTCGACCAGCAGCCGGGCGAGGTGACGCGAGTTTTCGCTCATCTTCACCAGCGCGCGGTTGCCGGCGGCGAAGATGGCCGTCAAGGGCACCAGGCTCAGGTTGAGCGGGAAGTTCCACGGCACGATCACGCCCACCACGCCCACCGGCTGCGGCACGACGCGGTTGCTGGCCAGTCCGAACAGCCGGCGGTCGATCGATCGCCGCTGCGGCTTCGTCCACTGCCGCAGGTGCTTCAGCGCGTCGTCGATGCCGTCGGTGACGGGAATGATCTCGGCCAGCAGCGTCTCGTGGCGCGAGCGGTGGCCGTAGTCGGCGCTGATCGCGTTGCAGATCGCGTCCGTGTTCTCGCGCACGAAGCGCTGCAGCGTCAGCAGGTCCTGGCGCCGTTCGTCGAGCGTCGGCACCGGTGCCAGGCGGTAGGCGCGGCGCTGCCGGGCGAGCGCTTCGCCGAGGGTCGAGACGGTCATGTCGGTCGTGCGGTCCATGCAGCTATTGTTCCACCGCCGGCAGACAGCGATCAGGCCGTGGCCACGCCGTGGCGCGGCGCCTCAGGCCGGGCGGCCGGCAGCTGCGGCTCGCGCGCCGGTACTTGGGACAGCACGTGTTCGGCCAGCGCCGTGATCGTCAGGCTCGGATTGACGCCCGGGTTGGCCGGCAGGATCGAGCCGTCGCAGACCAGCAGCCGGTCGTAGCCGAAGACGCGACCGTACTGGTCGACCACACCTTCGGCGGCGCTGCGGCCGATGACCACACCGCCCATGATGTGGGCCGTGGTCGGGATGTTGGCCAGCGCCTCGGTCACCATGCTCTGCGCCAGGCCGCCGGTGTGCTGCGCCAGCCACTGCGCGGCGTCGTAGCCTTCCTGGATGAAGGTCGGGTTCGGGTGCTCGGGGTCCTGCCGCGTGGCCAGGTGCACCCCGCCCAGCGGACCCAGGCGCGCCACGAACGCGATCGCGTTGTCCAGCGACTGCATCACCAGCAGGATCACCGTGCGCCGCCCCCAGTGGCGTGGCGAGAGCGAACGCGCGAAGCGCAGCGGGTGCCGCAGCACCTGGCCCAACAGCTTCAAGGGCCGCGTCAGCCGCGTGCCGTCGCCGGTCAACAGGGTGAAGAACAGCTTGACCACGCTGCCCCTCTCGCCGTAGCTGACGAGTTCGATGTGCGTGTCCTGGCTGAGGTGCACGCTGGCGCTGATGGCCACGTCCCTGGACGGCTGCAGGCGGTCGTCGGGCAGCGTCACGGCCAGGATCGACTCGCTGTTGGTGCGCAC
>JACZKT010000575.1 GCA_014859905.1 Rubrivivax sp. | reverse complement strand
CCCATGTCGCGCGCGAAAGGCTGCGCCAGTTGCACGCGGCGCACCACCCGCGCGGTTGAGAGGGTCCGTGCCGCGGCCGCTCGGCGTCATCTGCCAGCGCGGCGGGCGCCAAGGTCTGGCGACGGCACGGCCGGCCATGCCACCGGCGTGGTCAGGCGACACGCCGGGTCCATCACGCGCTCGGGCGCCACGTCCAGCGTGCCCATCAGCCATTCGATGATCGCCGAGCGCGGGTTGCTCGGCGTGGGCTTGCCAGACCGGCCGGGCCGGGTGGGCCGGCGCAGGGGCGGCTTGCAGCAGCCCGGACTCACGGCATCTCGATGCGTGGGTCACCGGCCCGTGCCAGCGACTGGAAGTCACGCACGTCCAGCGTGACCAGGGCCTCGGCTCCCGCCTTGCGCGCGGCCGCCAGGTGCAGCCAGTCGTAGACGGCGCCACCGCGCACGCCGCGCGATTCGCACTCGGCCAGGGCCGACATCGTGTCCCGGCCGGAAGGCGATACGGTCTGCACGTAGGGCAGCACGCTGTCCTCGAGCAGCCGCACGGCCAGAGCCGCGCCGAGGCGCCGCCCCTGCCTGCCGCCGGTGAGGATCGAGAAGGTTTCGGCCAGGGCGTGGACATGGATCCTGTGGCCGCCCGCCGCGACGAGCCGGTCGCACGCCGTGTGATGCGGCTCGTCCGGGTCCAGCGAGGCCAGGATGACCGACGTATCGAGAAACCGGCTCAACCTTGCCTGCCCCGCCGCGCCTGGGCGTCGCGCTCCTCGCGCGTGGCCGCTGCGGCGTCGAAGGCAGCGCCCGTGGCACGCAATACGGTGCGCCGGCCAGCGCTCACGACCAACTCGGCCGCATCCTGCGGTTCGGGCGTCAGCTCGATGTGCTGCGCCACCACGTCCAGCCTCAGGCGTGACCCCGGGCCCAGGTTCAGCCGGCGCCGCAGTTCCGCGGGCAGGACGATGCGGCCAGCGCGGTCGATGGTGATGGCTAGACTCATGGCAGCTCCCATGGGTGGCGATCTACCATTCTAATTGCCACGACCCGATGTGCGCTCTGGCGGCACAGGGCAGAGCGAGCAAGACGGAGTGTGGCCGAAGAACTGGCAGGCTCAGCTGGCGACGCGATTGCGCCCGGCGCGCTTGGCGGCATAGAGCCGCTGGTCGGCGGCGTCCAGCAGCGCACGCGCGTCGGCCATGGTCGGCACCAGCTGTGCGGCGCCGAACGACGCCGTCTGCTGGTGCTGCACGCGGCGCGCGCCGTCGGCGTCGGTGAGGTCCAGCAGGAACAGTTCGGCAGCCACCGCGGCGCGCATGCGCTCGGCAAGCTCCAGCGCGGCGCGCAGATCGGTCTCGGGCAGCACCACGGCAAACTCCTCGCCGCCGATGCGGCCGAGGATGTCGCTGTGTCGCACCTGGGCTTTCAGGGCCGCTGCCGCGGCGCGCAGCACGACGTCGCCGCCGTTGTGGCCGAAGCGGTCGTTCACCGACTTGAAGTGGTCGAGGTCCATGCACACCACGCTGAGCGCCTGGCCGGTGCGGTGGGCGCGGCGGATCTCGCGCTCCAGCGCCTCGAGCAGGTAGCGCCTGGTGAAGATATCGGTGCCGGCATCCACCGTGGCCATGCGGTAGATGCGGTCGTGCAGCAGGGCGTCCAGGCTCTGGCATTCGTAGAACTTGAGCGTCACGTTGCCCAGGCGGATCAGGTCGCCGTCCTGCAAGGCCTTGGGCCCGTCCAGGCGCAGGCCATTGACAAACGTGCCGTTGACCGAGCCGCGGTCGTGCAGCACGAAGCGGTCGCCTTCGAGCAGCAGCTCGGCGTGGCTGCGGCTGACGCCGGCGCTGTCGATGCAGATCTCGCAGTTCGGCAAGCGGCCCATCAGCATGCGCACGCCGGCCAGGGCAAAACGCTGGCCGGCGTCTTCACCGCTGTACAGGATGAGGCAGGCGTGCTGCTGGTCCATGCCGGTCAGCGCCTGCAATACGGTGGAGTCGCCCTGATTGAGCCGCACGGTGGAAGGCTCCCACTGCTCGGGCTGGCAGGGCATGGCTTGCGGCGGCGAGGCTGGGGAGGCAGGCATGGGCAGCCGGGTTCCTTGGGTGGCCGGATGCGGCCGGCGCTGATACCGCGATATCGGCCTTTGCCGCTGCGGCTTGAGCCCGGCACCGCGCCACGCCGTGTGGCAGCCCCTGCGGCGGGGCCGCGCCGCAGAGCGGCCGCTGAAGCGCCCACGGGCAGAATCCCCGCATGCCTTTGACCGCCCTGCTGCTGGTGCTGCTGGCCGCGCTGCTGCACGCCGGCTGGAACATGGTGGCCAAGCGCGCCGGTGGCGACCAGCGCTTCATCTTGCTCACCAGCCTGATGACCAGCGTGATCTGGTTGCCCGCGGGCCTGTGGTTCGGCTGGGAGGAGGTGCCGCGCTGGGGCTGGATGGAGTGGGGCACCATCAGCGCCAGTGCGGTGGTGCACCTGCTGTACTTCAACGCGCTGCTCAAGGGCTATCGCGTCGCCGACCTGTCGGTGGTCTATCCGCTGGCGCGTGGCAGCGGGCCCTTGCTGACGGCCATGGTGGCGGTGGTGCTGCTCGGTGAGCGGCTGTCTGCGCTGGGCCTGCTGGGCGTGCTGGCGGTCTGCGGCGGCGTGTTTCTCATTGCCGGCGGCACGGCGCTGTGGCGGCAAGGGCCCGACCCGGCGGCGCGTGAGCGCGTGCGCCTGGGCGTGCGCTGGGGCCTGATCACCGGCGCCATGATCGCGGGCTATTCGGTGATCGACGGCTACGCCATCAAGGTGCTGGCCATCGGCCCGGTGATCTTCGACTACGCCTGCAACGTGCTGCGCGTGCCGCTGCAGCTGCCCATGCTGTGGGGCCGGCGTGCCGCACTGGGGCCAGCCTGGCGGCAGCAATGGAAACACGCGCTGGTGGTGGCGACGCTGGGGCCGCTGGCCTACATCCTGGTGCTCTACGCGCTGCAACTGGCGCCGCTGTCGCACGTGGCGCCGGCGCGTGAGGTGAGCATGCTCGTGGCTGCGCTGCTGGGCGGCCGGCTGCTCGGTGAGTCCGACCGCGGCCTGCGCCTGCTGGGCGCGGCCTGCATGGCGGGCGGCGTGATGGCGCTGGCCTGGAGCTGAGCGTGGCCTGGCAGCCGCACGCTGCGGGCGTGGCTGCGCGTGCGCATGTCACGGTCGCGGCTCCCCTGCGGCGGCGCGCCTCAGGGCCGCCGCTGCGGTGTCGAACCCTGTGTGGAGCCGGCCGCCGGGGGCGTGGCTGTCGGTGGTGAAGGTCAGGGCCTACGACCTGCACGGCCGCACCGTCTTCCGGTCCGAAGCGCGGCAGATCAGCGAGGACAAGAGCGCCAACCCGAGCTTTCGCGGCGCGCTCGCGGGCGGCGTGCGCAGCGAGCTGACGCCCCGCGACCGCTTCAGCGCCTTCGAAGGCGCCATCGAAGACCGCGGCGTGCTGTCCACCTACCTCCCGGTGCGGCGAACGCCGGGCGGCGCCGTCGTCGCCGTGTTCGAGGTCTACGACGACATCACGCCGTTCAAGCAGCGCATCGTGCAGACCCAGCGCCACGCGGTGCTGGGCGTGCTGGCCGTGCTGGGCCTGCTGTACGGCGTGCTGTTCTTCATCGTGCGCCACGCCGACGGCGTGCTGCGCAGGCAGTACCGGCAGCAGCAGGCGCATGAGCAGGCGCTGCGCGAGGCGCACGACACGCTGGAGCGCCGGGTCGACGAACGCACCGCCGAGCTGGCGCGCGCCAACCAGGACCTGGAGCAGGAGATCACCGAGCGGCGCATCGCCGACCAGCGCCTGAGCTACATGGCGCACCACGACGTGCTCACCGGCTTGCCCAACCGCACGCTGCTGGGCGACCGCGTCGAGCAGGCGATTGCCCGCGGCGCCCGCAGCGGCCGCAAGCTGGCGGTGCTGTTCCTCGACCTGGACCGCTTCAAGAACGTCAACGATTCGCTGGGACATACCGTCGGCGACCAGTTGCTGCAGGCGGTTGCCGTGCGCCTGAAGGCCTGCATGCGTGCCGAAGACACCGCGGCCAGGCTGGGCGGTGACGAGTTCATTGTCTGCCTGCCCGACCTGGCCGACGCCGCCGAGGCCGCCCAGGTGGCCGAGCGCATGCTGGCCACGCTGGCCGAGCCCTGTTCGGTGGCGGGGCACAAGTTGCCGGCCGCGGCCAGCATCAGCATCGCCGTCTACCCCGACGATGGCACCAACGCCCAGACCCTGCTGCGCAACGCCGACACCGCGATGTACCACGCCAAGGAGTCCGGGCGTGGCAATTTCCAGTTCTTCAACGCGAAGATGAACGAACGTGTCAGCCGCCGGCTGGCCACCGAGACCAGCCTGCGCCGCGCGCTGGACCACGGCGAGTTCGTCCTGCACTACCAGCCGCTCGTGCACCTGGACAGCGGCCGCATCGACGGCGCCGAGGCGCTGCTGCGCTGGCCGCGGTCAGATCACCGGCTGGTGTCACCCGCCGACTTCATCCCGGTGGCCGAGGACAGCGGCCTGATCGTGCCGCTGGGCGAATGGGTGTTGCGCGAGGCCTGCCGCCAGGCGCAGGCCTGGCAGGCAATGCGCCCGGGCTTGCGCGTGGCCGTGAACCTGTCGCCGCGGCAGTTCCGGCAGACCAACCTGGTGGCGGTCGTCGAGCAGGCGCTGTGCGACGCCGGCCTGGCGCCGCAGTTGCTCGAACTGGAACTTACCGAAGGCATGCTCATGCACCATGCCGACGACACCGTGCAGACGCTGGGCGCGCTGCATGCGCTGGGCGTGCGCATGGCGATCGACGACTTCGGCACCGGCTACTCCAGCCTGTCCTACCTGAAGCGCTTCCCGATCCACACGCTGAAGGTGGACCGCTCATTCGTCAAGGACCTGGGCCGCGATGCCGACGACGCCGCCATCGTCAGCGCCGTCGTCGCCATGGCCCACGGCCTGAACCTGGCGGTCGTCGCCGAGGGCGTGGAGAGCGAGCCGCAGGCACGCTACCTGCGTTCCTTGTCGTGCGACCTGGTGCAGGGTTTCCATTTCGGCCGGCCCATGGCGGCGGTGGGTTTTGCCGCGCGGCTGGGCGCCGAGGCAGCGGCTGCGAACGCGGCGGGCGCTGCGGTTCGGCAGGCCCTGCTGCCTGTGCCGGCTTGCTGAGGTACCGCCCGCGCCCGGGATCTGGCTGCCAGGCGGCAACTAGGGATC
>JACZKT010000574.1 GCA_014859905.1 Rubrivivax sp. | reverse complement strand
GCCGGCCGGGCCGCGCCGGCGCAGGAAGTCGAGCACCTCGCCCCAGCGCGGCCCGGCCGGCTGCCCACGCGGCTGCAGGTGCGGGTTGTGGCAGTAGCCGCAGCGCCACGGGCAGCCCTGCACGAAGACCACCGCCGACAGCCGGCCGGGATAGTCGATCGACGTGAACGGCGTCAGCCCGCCCAGCTGCAGCTCGCGCTGCACGGCCTGCCCGCGTGGCGCCACGCCGCGGGCAGCGCTCACGCTCATCAGTGCGTGGGCGCTTCGACGAAGTGCAGGCGTTCGTGGAACTCGCCCTGCTTGCCGATGTTGAACGACGCCACCGGGCGGTGGTAGCCCATGACGCGGGTCCAGACCTCGCAGCGCTGGCGTTCGTCGTCACGCAGGGCGATCTCCGCGCCGGGTGTGGTGGAACGTTGCTGCCGTGCTTCAGCGCTCACGAGGCTCATCGGGGTCTCCAGGTCGGGTTGGGGTTAGAGAGAAGGGGGTCAGGCGGCCGCCAGGCGTTTCTTCGCCAGCCGTTCGGCGTCGCACTTGGGGCAGAACTCGTGCTGCCCGCCCAGGTAGCCGTGGCTGGGGCAGATCGAGAAGGTCGGCGTGATCGTGATGTAGGGCAAGCGGAAACGCGACAGGGCCCGCCTGACCAGTTCGCGGCAGGCCGCGGCGCTGGACAGCGGCTCGTTCATGTACAGGTGCAGCACCGTGCCGCCGGTGTACTTGCGCTGCAGTTCGTCCTGGCGTTGCAGGGCCTCGAAGGGGTCGTCGGTGTAGCCCACCGGCAGTTGCGACGAGTTGGTGTAGTACGGCTGCTCCGCCGTCCCGGCCTGCAGGATGGCGGGGTAACGCTTCCTGTCTTCCTTGGCGAAGCGGTAGGTGGTGCCTTCGGCCGGCGTGGCCTCCAGGTTGTAGAGGTGGCCGGTTTCTTCCTGGAACTGCACCATGCGCTCGCGCACATGGTCCAGCAGCCGCAGCACCAGCGCGTGGCCGCGTGCGTCGGTCAGGTCGTAGGTGTCGCCGCTGAAGTTGCGCACCATCTCGTTGAGGCCGTTCACGCCCAGCGTCGAGAAGTGGTTGCGCAGCGTGCCGAGGTAGCGGCGGGTGTAGGGGAACAGGCCCTGGTCGATGAGGCGCTGGATCAGCTTGCGCTTGATCTCCAGGCTCTGCTTGCCCAGCTCCAGCAGTTCGTCCAGCCGCGCCAGCAGCGCCGGCTCGTCCCCCGCGTGGGTGTGGCCCAGGCGCGCGCAGTTGACGGTGACCACGCCTACCGACCCGGTCTGCTCGGCCGATCCGAACAGGCCGTTGCCGCGCTTGAGCAGCTCGCGCAGGTCCAGTTGCAGCCGGCAGCACATGCTGCGCACCATGTGCGGCTCGAGGTCGGAGTTGACGAAGTTCTGGAAGTACGGCAGGCCGTAGCGCGCGGTCATCTCGAACAGCGCCTCGGCATTCGGGCTCGTCCAGTCGAAGTCCTTGGTGATGTTGTAGGTGGGGATCGGGAAGGTGAAGGCGCGGCCCTTGGCGTCGCCGGCCATCATGACGTCGATGTAGGCGCGGTTGATGAGGTCCATCTCGGCCTGCAGCTCGCCGTAGCTGAAGGGCATCTCGCGCCCGGCGATCACCGGCACCTGTTCGCGCAGGTCTTCGGGGCAGACCCAGTCGAAGGTGAGGTTGGTGAAGGGCGTCTGCGTGCCCCAGCGCGAGGGCACGTTGAGGTTGTAGACGAGTTCCTGGATGCACTGGCGCACCTGCGCATAGCTCATCGCGTCCTGGCGCACGAAGGGCGCCAGGTAGGTGTCGAAGGAGCTGAAGGCCTGCGCACCGGCCCATTCGTTCTGCAGCGTGCCGAGGAAGTTGACGATCTGCCCGACGGCGCTGCTCAGGTGCCTGGGCGGCCCGGCCTCGACCTTGCCCGGCACGCCGTTCAGGCCCTCGTGCAGCAGCGTGCGCAGCGACCAGCCGGCGCAGTAGCCGCTGAGCATGTCGAGGTCGTGGATGTGGATGTCGGCCTGGCGGTGCGCCTGGCCGGCTTCGGGCGGGTAGACATGGTCTAGCCAATAGTTGGCGATGACCTTGCCCGAGACGTTGAGGATCAGCCTGCCCAGCGAATAGCCCTGGTTGGCATTGGCGTTGACGCGCCAGTCGCGTTGCTGCAGGTATTCCGAGACCGAGGCTTCCACGTCGACCAGCGTGCGCCGCGCGTCGCGCAGCTTGCGGTGCTGTTCGCGGTAGACGGTGTAGGCACGCAGCGTGCGCCGGTGGCCGGCTGCGAAGAGCGCGGCTTCGACGAGATCCTGCACCTGCTCGACATGCGGCGTCAGTGCTTGCGGCATCGAGGCCGCCGCCAGCGCCGGCAGCACGGTCTCGAAGGTCAGGCGCCGGGCTTCGGCGTCGCCGAACTCGCCGCTGGCGTGCCCGGCGCGGGCGATGGCCGAGCAGATGCGCCCAGCGTCGAAGGCGCGCACGCTGCCATCGCGCTTGATCAGGTGGGTCGGTTCGGTGGGCGCCGCAGCGGACATGGTTCAGCCTTCCAGACACTATATGTAGTGGTGAAGCGTGAGGCTAAACACTATGGCTAGCGTGTGCAACGCCAGACTGCAGCGAACTTGAAGCAGATCAAGAAGTCCTCGAACGGCGTGCCGTCGGCGCTACGCCGCTCAAGCCCGGCCGGGGCGGCCGCCGGGCCGTCAGTTGCGCGGCGGCGGGCCCTGATC
>JACZKT010000573.1 GCA_014859905.1 Rubrivivax sp. | reverse complement strand
GCCGCCGGCCGCATCAAGGCCCAGGCCTGCACGGTGTGCCACGGCGCGCTGGGCCTTTCGACCACGCCCGACGCCCCGCACCTGGCCGGCCAGCCGGCGATCTACCTGGCAACACAATTGCGCGCCTACCGCAGCGGTGAGCGCAAGCACGAAGTCATGGCCGTGATGGCCAAACCCCTGAGCGATGACGACATCCGAAACCTGGCCGCCTGGTTCAGCTCGATCCGGGTCGATGCGACACCGCCTTGACATCCTGTGGCTGGCCGCGCTGGCGCTGCCCGCCGCGGCCCAGACGCCGCCCGCCCCGGCACCCGCGGACACCATCGTCGTCATCGGCAGCGGTGCCGAACAGCGTGTGTTCGACACCCCCTACGCGGTGGGCGTGGTCGATGCGGCCGAGCTGCGCAGCGCCGGGCCGATGGTCAACCTGTCAGAGGCCCTGGCCCGCGTGCCGGGACTGGTGGTCAACCTGCGCAACAACTACGCGCAGGACCTGCAGATCAGCTCGCGCGGCTTCGGCGCCCGCGCCAGCTTCGGCGTGCGCGGCATGCGGCTGTACAGCGACGGCATCCCCGCCGCCGGACCCGACGGCCAGGGCCAGGTCTCGCACTTCGACCTCGCCGGCGCCGAGCGCGTCGAGGTGCTGCGCGGCCCGTTTTCGGCGCTCTACGGCAACGGCTCCGGCGGCGTCATCTCGCTGCTCAGCAGCGCGCCGCGGCAACGCGCCTACTCGGTCGACGTGGACGCCGGCAGCGCCGGGCTGCGCCAGCTGCGGGTCGGCATCGACGCGCCACTCGACAATGGTTTCAGCCTGCGCGCTTCGCTCAGCGGCTTTCGCATCGACGGCTTCCGCCCCCACAGCGAAGCGCAGCGCACGCTGGGCAACGTGCGCCTGGGCTACGAGGGCGAGCGCGACCGCGTCGTCGTGGTGCTCAATGCGCTGGACCAGCCGGCGCAGGACCCGCTGGGGCTGACGCGCGCGCAGTTCGAGGCCGACCCCGACCAGACGACGCCGCAGGCGACGCAGTTCGACACCCGCAAGAACACGCGGCAGACGCAGGCCGGCGCCCACTGGCGCCACCGCTACACCGACGCCGGCGCCTTGCGCGAGAGCCTGCTCACCGTCTACCAGGGCCGACGCGCGGTGACGCAGTGGCAGGCGATCCCGGTCGCCACCCAGGTCAACCCCGGCAACCCCGTGCTCAGCGAACGCCAGCCCGGCGGCATCATCGACTTCGACCGCGACTACCGCGGTGTCGACGCGCGCTGGGTCTGGCGCTGGGCGCTGGGCGCCGAGCACGGCGCGCAACTGGTGGCGGGTGCCGCCTTCGACGACAGCCGCGAGGACCGGCGCGGCTTCGAGAACTTCGTCGGCAGCGGCGCCGCGCCGGTGCTGGGCGTGACGGGGCGGCTGCGTCGCGACGAACACAACCGCGTCGAGGCGAAGAGCGCCTACGCGCAGGGCGAGTTCCAGCTCGGTCCGCGCTGGGCGGCGACGCTGGGCGTGCGCAGCGGCCGTGTCGGTTTCCGCTCCGACGACCGCTACATCGTCGGCGGCAACCTCGACGATTCCGGCGCCCTGGCCTACCGCTACACCAACCCGGTGGCCGCCGTGCAGTGGCGCGCCAGCGACGGGCTGCACGTCTACCTGAGCGCGGGCCGTGGCTTCGAATCGCCGACCTTCAACGAGCTGGCCTACCGCAGCGACGGCAGCGCCGGCTTCAACACCGAACTCAAGGCCCAGGGCAGCAAGCAGGTCGAGCTGGGCGCGAAGTGGCGCGCCGCGGCGCTGGGCCTGGCCATCGATGCGGCCGTGTTCGATGCCCGCACCGACGACGAGATCGGCGTCGCCACCAACCGCGGCGGCCGCGCGAGCTTTCGCAATGTCGATCGCACCGAGCGCCGCGGCGTCGAGGTCGATCTGCGCTGGCGCATCGCCAGCGCTTGGCGCGCGCAACTCGCTGCCACCTGGCTGCGGGCAAGCTATGCCGACGGCTTCTTTGTCTGCAGTGCGGTGCCCTGCCTGGTGCCGAACGTGCCGGTGGCGGCCGGCAACCGCATCGCCGGCACGGTGGCGCGCAGCGCCTACGCCGAAATGGTGTGGGCGCCGGGCGCGGCAGAGTTCGGCATCGAAGCGCGCGCCCAGGGCCGGCAGGCGGTGAACGAGATCAACAGCGACTTCGCCAGCGGCTACGGCCTGCTCGCGCTGCGCGCGCTGTGGCGCCTGGACCTCGGCCCGGGCCAGCTCGAACTGCTGGGCCGCGTCGACAACCTCGCCGACCGCCGTGTCGCCGGCAGCGTCATCGTCAACGAAGCCAACCAGCGCTTCTTCGAGCCGGCGGCCGGGCGCAGCCTGCTGCTCAGCGCGCGCTGGAGCCAGCGCTTCTAGCTGCCGTTACTCGAGCGGCCCGCCGTATCCGCCGCCGCTGCGGGCGGCTGCGGTCGACGAGAATCCCGTCGTCGATGTCACCCCTGGGGGTCCCGCCGACCGATCTCGTCACGACAACGCCGGAGTCGAAGTGCCCTGCGATACCCCACATCAGAAATCAGGCCCGCAGGGTGCGCGGCGTGATCCAAGCTGACCCGATTGCCATTGTCGACCGGCCCAGGGTCCTGGTCGGATATGTCCAAGGCCTGCGCCAGCCGTCACTCGTGTACGCGCTTCGGCTGGCCGAGGTCGATGAGGTGCGGTCCCTGGCCCTGGCCGAGGCGCTGGCGCCCGAGTTGACTCCGTGCGCCGACCAGCGCGTGCCATCCAGTCACGTCGCGCACCTGGATCGCATGCTGGGCTGGATCGATGCATTGCTCGAGAAGGCCGGTCTGCCGGTCCTCGAGAACCCGCGGGTCAGACGGGCCTCACCGTGGCACCCGGGCGTCCACATCGTCCTCCATCCGAGCCTGATGCCGATGGTGTGCCTGCGGGCGGTCGAACTGGTCGTCAGGCTGTCGAATCAGGCCCTGCACGCGGACCCTGGCCAGGCTGCGCAGGGGGCTGAACAGATGCGAGAGCAGGTTCGGGCACTCATCAAGCAGCTTGCCAGGTTCACCCCGCGAGGGTTCAACAACTTCCACTTCCTGAAGGCCGCAGTCGAGCTCGACGTGCCCTTTTCCTGCGTGACACCCACAGTCTTCCAGTTCGGCTGGGGCGCACGTTCGCGCTGGCTGTCCAGTTCGTTCACCGACCATACGCCGCACATCTCGACGATTCTGGCTCGCGACAAGTCAGCCGCAGCCGAGGTGCTTCGCGCCGCAGGCTTGCCGGTTCCGAGCCACGCTATCGCCAACGATGCGGGCCACGCCGTCGAAGTTGCCCAAAGGCTCGGCTATCCGGTCGTCGTCAAGCCTGCCGACCTCGATGGTGGGGTCGGCGTGCGTGCCGACCTCCGGAATGCCGCGTCGGTGCGCGGGGCTTTCGAGAGCGCGCAGGCCCACTCCAAGCGGGTGCTTGTGGAGAAGCACGTCACCGGGCGCGACTACAGGATCCATGTCGTGAACGACGAGGTGCAGGGCGTGCTGGAGCGCGTTCCCGGTGGCGTGACGGGCAACGGCGTCCAGTCCGTGCAATCGCTGCTGGACCGGCAGAATCTCGAGCGGCGCGCGGCGACCGATGATCGGCGCTTTCTGAAGGAGATGAACTACGACAGCGAAGCCTCCGATCAGCTGGAAGAACAAGGACTGTCGGTCGACGCCGTACCTGCAGCGGGCCGGTTCGTCCGCCTTCGCGCCGCCGCCAATGTGGCCAGCGGTGGCATTCCGGTGCCTGTCGCGGCGCAGGCAGTGCACCCGGACAACCTGCTGCTCGCGCGGCGCGCCGCGGCGGCCCTGCGTCTGGATGTGGCGGGCATCGATCTGCTGATCGCGGACATCGGGCAGTCCTGGATGGAGATCGGCGCGGTCATCTGTGAAGTGAATGCGCAGCCTCAGATGTTCACGACCCTGCACAAGCCCATGTTGCGCAGGCTGCTGGGGGAGGGCAATGGTCGAATTCCTGCGGTCGTTGTCCTGGGCGGCCCGTCAGGTCAGGAGGCCGGCGCGTCGATTCACCTCGGTCTCACCGCGACGGGGCTCGTGGCGGGGCTGGTGCGCGGGGACAGCGTCTGGGCTGGAGCCCGATGCATCAGCAGACGGAGCCCCGGCCTCCACGCCGCAGGCACGATGTTGCTGCGTGACCCCACGATCGAGGCCCTTGTCCTGTGTGCTGCCGATGACGGCGTGCTGCACTCTGGTTGGCCGATCGACCGCTGCGACGTCCTGGTACTGGCTGGCCCCCAGATCCGCACGACAGCCGAGCCGGCGAGTCGCGCGCTGGCGGCCATGACGGCATCGGGCTTGAGTCTGAATCCGACGCGGGTGGTCGTCGACGCCCAGACTGCCGACGCCTGCGCAAGGGCAGGTTCGCGGCTGCCCAGCGACGCTCGCTTGTGCGTGCTGGGTGCTGCGCACGATGGCGCAGCGGCACCGCTTCCTGCTCTTGTCCAAGCGGTCATGCTGGCGCTCCACGTGCCGTCATCGTCGACCTGAGCCGCGGGCCATGGCCTTGAACGAGGATCGGCGCTTCACGATCTCGCGCCTGCCCGAGACGTTCGGGGCGGGAGAGACGATCATTCGCACGCCGCTGTGGGTCGGCGGCGGTGGCTCGACGTCCGTTGACCATGCCATTCTGGTTCGCACCGAATCGGGTCGCCACACCGTCATCGCGGTTGGGGAGCACACCTCGGTTTCCGCGATGGCGCCGTATGCGCGCAGGCTGCGCGCCGACGCGATCTGTCCGGGCTTCGTCAATGCCCACACGCATCTCGAGCTCTCCACCTACCCGGCCCTCGAGGCCGATTTCCCGTCGTTTCTGGTCGAGATGGTGCAACACCGGCGTTCGCATCCGCAGGCACGAGGCACACCAGCGGCGGCGCTGGGTCTGCGGCACCTGATCGAGCAGCGTGTGGCTGCCGTCGGCGACATCATTGCGCGCGAATCCGTGCTGGTGTCGGA
Source organism: Rubrivivax sp. (assembly GCA_014859905.1). Taxonomy (GTDB): domain Bacteria; phylum Pseudomonadota; class Gammaproteobacteria; order Burkholderiales; family Burkholderiaceae_C; genus Rubrivivax. The sequence continues at coordinate 7,092 of JACZKT010000573.1, read as the reverse complement.
ACTGCAGCACAGCCCGTTGCCCGGGGTCGCTTACTGGGAGGTCGTGTGCACGAGCCAGTCTGCCGCCGGATCCACGATCGAAGCGCTGGGCAGGCGACTGCCGGTTTGGCGCAGTCTGCACAGAGCGGGCGGTCCGGTGCTCGGCCTGGCGCCGCAATCGCCCTATCTCGTTTGCAGGGACGTGCTGCAGTTCTTGGCCCGGACCGCCCGTGCCGAAGGTTTGCCATTGCAGATCCACGTCGCCGAATCACCGGCGGAGATCGAGTTCTTTCGAAGCGGCAGCGGCGCGCTTGCCAGGGTCCTGCGGTCCGTCGGTTTCACCGTGCCCCCGGATCCGGCGACGCTGGGGTTCCGGCCTGCCCCAGCCCTGTCACCGGTCCGCTACCTTGCCGAGATCGGCTTCCTCGACGCATCACCGACGCTGGTGCACTGCGCCAACGTGAGCGACGAGGACATACGCATCATCGCCGAACACGGCTGCCCGGTGGTGACCTGCCCGCGCAGCAACGCGAACTTGAGATGTGGCGTCTTTCCCTGGCAGGCATTCTCGACCGCAGGCATTCCCATCGCGCTGGCCACCGACTCGATCGCATCGGCGCACAGCCTGGATCTGGGGTCGGAGCTGGCAGCGGCGTTCGCGGTTTTCGGCGCGGACCTCAGCCTCGGCACCGCGCTCGAGTGGTTGACGGCCGGCGCATCCCGTGCGCTCGGTCGCGCTGGCCAGGCGATCACCCCCGGTGGTCCGCTGGATACGCTGACGCTGCTCGATCTGCGCGCCGACGCCGCATGACCATGAGCTGCAGCGGGCGTCCGTGCGGGCTCAGGGTCGCTCGCCCAGCAAGACCTTGCGCACGATGTCGACCGCACTCGTCTTGCTCAGTGCGCCGACAAAGGCTGCCTGTAGACGCTGGACCTCTTCGAACGCCGGTCCGCGACCGCCATCGCCGAGCAGGCGCTCGACCTGTCGCGGCAGTTCAGCCAGCGCAGCCGGCAGGTTCCGGGTCAGGAAACGGATGCTGTAGGCCGTCTGTTTGTCCCATGGGATGGACCTCCCGGCCTGCAGCAGGTCGGCGCGGGCGCGGGCATGCATGGAGCCAGGAACCCCGCAGTCGGTGAGCACACCGTACTGCAGCAGCTGGGTGCTGTTCATCGGTGGCAGCAGGATGGTCGGCACGCCGCACGCGAGGGCTTCGTAGACCGCGCCGACGCCCGGCGTCGAGAGCAGGACTTCGGAGCTGCCGACCAGTGCCGCAGCCTGCGTGGGACTGACGTCGCCCAGGACCGTCACGTCGTCGCCTTCTGCCCCCGCCAAGGCACCGAGGTTGCGGCTGCCGACCACGGTCAGCTTGCGGCCATGCCGCCGGGTCAGCGCCAGGCTGCGCCGGAAGATCTCCTCGATCGGCCGCCGCAGCATCTCCCAGCTCACCAGCGGCGATGTCAATCCGCCCAGATGCAGGGTGACGGCACCGTGCCGATGCGGCGCGCCTGACGCTGCCCGGGCAGGGCCAGGGCCACCGCGGGCAGTCGAGGTGTCCTGGGGCGTGCCCGGCGCTTCGATGCGCTCTGCGCTCCAGACCATGGGCGCCGTCAGCTCGACAATCTGTGCCTGGCCCCGGGCCAGGCAAGACGCGACGCCGGGGAAGTCTTGCGCCAAGTAGGCAAGGATGGGCTTGCGAAACCGGACCGTGCTGTTGGCCGAACGCCAGAGCAGGATGCTGTCCACGAACACGGTGCGGGCCTCGAGCCCCTTGCTCACCAGGTGGTGTACCGCGGGATCGTTGTTGACGCTGATGAAGAGGTCGAACGGTGCCAGGTCGGAGTCGAGTGCGTAGCTGGACTGGAAGACGCCTTCACGGCAGACGTTCGGTCCCTGCATGTACCTGGCCAGGAAGCGGTACGCGTCACCACTGGAAAAGAGCGTGACGTCGGCAACGTCGGACAAGGCCTGGGCAATCAGCAGCGCCTTCGCCGCGGGTCCATAGCCGAACGGCGCGGCCATGATGATGACGTTCTTGCGCAACTCGCACTCCAGGTCGGGTGACACGCCCCAGCGCGAGGGCACAAGCAACTACTCCGATTCGAGGGGAAGCGAGGACTGCCCCCTGGCGCCATTCAGCGGTGACGCCGGATTCTGATTCGATCGGTCGCGGCGGCAGGGATCGAGTCGGTGTCAGTGCCCCAGGATCTTCGACAGGAAGTCCTTCGTCCGTTCGCTCTTCGGGTTGTTGAAGAACTCGTGCGGCGAGTTCTGCTCGACGATCTGGCCCTGGTCCATGAAGATCACGCGGTCGGCGACGGCCTTGGCGAAGCCCATCTCGTGGGTGACGCACAGCATCGTCATGCCCTGGCCGGCGAGCTCGCTGATCACGTCCAGCACTTCCTTGATCATCTCCGGGTCCAGCGCCGAGGTCGGCTCGTCGAAGAGCATGATCTTGGGCGTCAGGCACAGCGCGCGCGCGATCGCCACGCGCTGCTGCTGGCCGCCGGACAACTGCAGCGGGTACTTCTGCGCCTGCTCGGAGATCTGCACCCGCTGCAGTTGCTGCATCGCGCGTTCCTCGGCTTCGGCCTTGGGCAGGTGGCCCACCCACATCGGCGCCAGCGTCAGGTTCTCCAGCACCGTGAGGTGCGGAAACAGGTTGAACTGCTGGAACACCATGCCGACCTGCCTGCGCACCGCTTCGATGGCCTTCACGTCGTCGCTGAGCACGGTGCCGTCGACGGTGATGCGGCCCTCCTGGTATTCCTCCAGCGCATTGATGCAGCGGATCAACGTGCTCTTGCCCGAACCCGAGGGGCCGCAGATGACGATGCGCTCGCCGCGCGCCACCGTGAGGTCGATGTCGCGCAGCACGTGGAAGGCGTTGCCGTACCACTTGTTGACCTTCTCGAAACTGACGATGGCATCGCTCATGTTCAGGGCTGCTCGCGGTTTGGGGTCTCGGCGCCTCAGCGTGTCCTGGCCACGCCGACCTGCTTCTCGACCCACAGGCTGTAGCGCGACATGGCGAAGCAGAACGCGAAGTAGATCGCGGTGATGAACAGGTAGGCCTCGATCTTGAACGGCCGCCATTCGACGTCGGAATTGAGTGCCAGGCTCAAGGCACCGGTCAGCTCGTAGAGCGAGACGATGGTCACCAGCGAGGTGTCCTTGAAGATGCTGATGAAGTTGTTCATCATGCTCGGCACCACCATCGCCAGCGCCTGCGGCAGCACGATCTTGCGCTGCGTCTGCCAGTAGCTCAGGCCCAGCGTGTCGGCCGCCTCGAGCTGGCCCTTGGGGATGGCCTGCAGCCCGCCGCGAACGATCTCGGCCATGTAGGCAGCGGCGAACAGCGTGATGCCCACCAGCACGCGCACCAGCACGTCGATCGTCATGCCCTGGGGCATGAACAGCGGGAACATGAAGCTGGCCATGAACAGCACGCTGATCAGGGGCACGCCGCGGATCAGTTCGATGTAGACGATGCACACGGTGCGGATCGCCGGCAGCTGGCTGCGCCGGCCCAGCGCCACCCCCACCGCCAGCGGAAAGGCCAGGAAGATCGACAGCGTGGCCAGCATCACGGTCAGCGGCAGGCCGCCCCAGAGGTCGGTGCGCACGGGTTCCAGGCCCAGCACGCCACCGCCCATGAGGCCGAAGAAGACGGCCAGCACGGCCACCCACAGCAGCGCCAGCCACGGCTTCCAGAACCAGCGCACGCAACTGGCCATCAAGGCAGCCACCATCAGCACGGTGGCGATCTCGGGGCGCCACTGCTGCTCGAACGGGTAGCGGCCGAAGATGATGACGCGCCATTTCTCGGCGATCACGCCCCAGCACGCGCCGCTGCCACGTGCCGTCTGGCAGGCGTTGGGGTCGGGCGCGAACACGGCTTGCAGCAGGCCCCACTGACCCAGGCGGGGCAGCAGGACCAGCGCCAGCGCGATCAGCAGCACCGTCGTCAGGCCGCTCTTCCAGTCGGCGAACAGGTTGCGCCTGACCCAGGGCACGAAGCCCTCGGTGCGCACCGGCGCCGGGCGCGGGGTGATGGACTGGAAGATGTCGGCCATGCGATCCGCCGCCTGCTCAGCGTTCCATGATGGCGACACGCTTGTTGTACCAGTTCATCAGCGCCGAGGTGCCCAGCGACGTGCACAGGTACACCAGCATGATGATGGCGATGCACTCCACCGCGCGCCCGGTCTGGTTGAGCGTGGTGTTGGCGATCGAGACGACGTCGGGGTAGCCGATGGCGACCGCCAGCGACGAGTTCTTGGTCAGGTTCAGGTACTGGTTGGTGAGCGGCGGGATGATCACGCGCAGCGCCTGCGGCAGCACCACCAGCCGCATCTGCTGGCGCCGCGACAGGCCCAGCGCATTGGCCGCCTCGGTCTGGCCGTGGCTGACCGACTGGATGCCGCCGCGCACGACCTCGGCGACGAAGGACGCGGTGTACATCACCAGCCCCACCAGGACGGCCATGAACTCGGGCGTGGCGCTGATGCCGCCGTCGACCATGAAGGCCAGTTGCTCGGGCCGCGACCACTCGGTGGGCGCGCCGCCGGCGGCCCAGCCGACCCCGGCCAAGACCAGCACCGCCAGCAGCGGCACCGCCCAGCGGTTGCGGTCGTACCCGGTGGCCTCGAACATCGCCTGCGCGCGCCGTCGCCACCACCAGCCGACACCGACGCCGGCGACGGCCCCCACGGCCATCCAGGCATGGCCCACCGCCCACACCGGCACCGGCAGCGCGAAGCCGCCCTTGCTCAGGTAGAACAGGTCGGCGACGTTCCACGCCGCCTGCGGCGGCGGCAGCACCTCGACGAAGAACAGGTACCACATCAACAGCTGCAGCAGGATGGGCACGTTGCGGAACAGTTCGACGTAGCCGTAGCACAGCCCGCGCACGAGCGCATTGCGCGAGAAGCGCCCGATGCCCACCAGCGCCCCCAGCACCGTGGTCAGCACGATGCCGATGGCGGCCACGCGCAGCGTGTTGAGCACGCCGACCCACAGCGCGCGGCCGTAGGTCTGGCTGGGGTCGTAGGCGATCATCGTCTCGCCGATGTCGAAGCCGGCAGCCTGACCCAGGAAGTCGAAACCGCTCTGGATGCCGCGCACCTGCATGTTGACCTGGGTGTTGTGGGCCAGGAAGCCCACCAGAGCGGCCACCGCCAGCAGCGCCAGCACCTGGTAGAGCAGGCCGCGCGCAGCGCGGCTGCGCCAGGACCAGGCGCGCTTCTTGGGCGGTGCGCGTTCCTTCAAGGTCACTCCGGTTCAGCAGGGGGCTTGCCAGCCCGCGCACGCCGTCGGTGGCGCGCGCGGGCGTGCTGCAGATCCAGCCCGGCGCCTCAGCGTACCGGCGGTGCGTACATCAGGCCGCCGTTGGTCCAGAGGTTGTTGGTGCCGCGCGGCAGGCCGATGGCGGTCTTGGGGCCGACATGGCGTTCGAAGATCTCGCCGTAGTTGCCGACGGCCTTGATGGCGCGATAGGCCCAGTCCTTGTCCAGCCCCAGCACCTTGCCGGTGTCTTCGGTGCCGCCGCCCAGCAGCCGCATCACGCCGGGGTTCTTGCTGTCCTTCTTCATGGCGTCGACGTTGGCCTGCGTGATGCCGTATTCCTCGGCTTCGAGCAGCGCATTCAGCGTCCACTTGGCGATGGCGAAGAAGTCGTCGTCACCGCGACGGATCGACGGCCCGAGCGGCTCCTTGGAGATGAGTTCGGGCAGGATGACGTGGTCGTCGGGCTTGGCCGCCTCCTTGCCGCGCGTCGATGCCAGGCCCGAGGCATCGGTCGTATAGACCTGGCAGCGGCCGGCGAAGTAGGCGCCGGTGGCCGCTTCCAGCTTCTCGAACACCACGGGCTTCATCTGCAGGTTGTTGGCGCGCGAGTAGTCGGTGAGGTTCAACTCGGTCGTGGTGCCCGACTGCACGCAGACGGTGGCGCCCTTGAGCTGCTTGGCGCTGGTGACATTGAGGCTCTTGGGCACCATGAAGCCCTGGCCGTCGTAGAAGGTGACGCCGACGAAATGCATGCCCAGCGACGCGTCGCGGGTCAGCGTCCAGGTGGTGTTGCGCGACAACACGTCGATCTCTCCGGACTGCAGCGCCGTGAAGCGCTGCTGCGCCGTCAGCGGCGAGAAGCGCACCTTGTTGGGGTCGCCGAGCACGGTGGCGGCCAGCGCGCGGCAGTAGTCGACGTCGAGACCGGACCACTTGCCCTGGCTGTCGGCAGCCGAGAAGCCGGCCAGGCCGGTATTCACGCCGCAGACCAGCGTACCGCGTGACTTGATGGCGTCGAGGTCCTTGCCGGCGTGGGCCGGAACGGTGGCGAGCGCGCCAACGGCGAGCAGGGCGCCAAAGGCAAGCTGGGACAGTTTCTGGGTCATCGAATCACTCCTGGAAGAAAGTTGGGGTGCACGGCGTGTGCGGGCAGGGACACCCGCATGACGGTAACGAGAATGACCGCAAGCAGCAACTGTGCCTATCCCTGACGAGGGCGGCGGGGCGCCATGCACGGGCGGCTAACGCAGGTGGGCGCTGTCGGGCAATTCGTTGGGGTTGTGCTGGCCCTCGGCCAACGGGAAGTGGCGCACCAGCATCGCGTCCACGGCGTCCACCGCCTGCGCCAGCCCTTCTTCGAAGCGCCCGGCGCGGAAGGCCTCGCGCATGCCGCCCACCAGCGCGTCCCAGTGCTGCTGCGGCACATGGCGCGCCAGCCCGCGGTCGGCGACGATCTCGATCGCGTGCTCGGCCAGCAGCAGGTAGATCAGCACGCCGTTGTTGGCCTCGGTGTCCCACACGCGCAGCTTGCCGAACAGGGCGATCGCGCGCTGCCGCGGCGCGGCACCGCGCCACAGGTACGACAGCGGCAGGCCGGCTTCCACGCACAGCCGGATCTCGCCGCTGTGGTGGCGCTCGCTGGCCGCGACACGGTCTTCCAGCCGCGCCAGTGCCTCGGCGCCCAATGCCCGTGCGGTGTCGGTCTCGTCGAGCCAACGGTGTTTGAAGATGCGCAGCCAGCGGTTCATCTCACCAGCTCCCCGAAGACCCGCCGCCGCCGAAGTTGCCGCCGCCGCCCGACGAGAAACCGCCGCCGCCGCCGAAGC
>JACZKT010000572.1 GCA_014859905.1 Rubrivivax sp. | reverse complement strand
ACCTCGCCAGGTCCGGGCTACACGCCGCGCTTCGACAGCCCGCTTGACCGCCCGTTCGAGGGCCGCGGGCGTGGCGGCGTCGAAGCTGAAGCCGGTGGCGCGGCCGTCAGCCACGGCCTGTGGCGTGGCATCGGTGACGGTGTCGGCCAGCCCGCCGACGCGGCGCACGATCGGCAGCGTGCCGTAGCGCAGGCCGTACAGCTGCGTCAGCCCGCAGGGCTCGAAGCGTGACGGCACCGCGATCGCGTCGGCGCCGGCAATCAGCCGATGCGCGCGCGCCTCGTCATAGCCGATATGCACATGCACGCGCCCCGGGTGCGCCAGCATAGCCATGCGCAGGGCTGCCTCCAAGCCCGGCTCGCCGGTGCCCTGGACGGCAAGCTGCACGCCCGCGCTAAGCAGGTCCGGCAGTGCAGCCAGCACCAGGTCCAGTCCCTTCTGCGCCGAGAGTCGGCTGACCACCGTCACCAGCAGTGCGTCGTCGTCGGCGTCCAGCGCCAGTTCGCGTTGCAGGGCCTGCCGACAGCTGCGTTTGCCGCCCATCCGTTCAGCGTCGTAGCGCTCGGCGATCGCGGGGTCGGTGGCCGGGTTCCAGACCTCGTCGTCGATGCCGTTGAGCACACCCGTGACGCTGGCGCCGCGACCGCGGATGACGCCGTCCAGGCCGCAGCCGAATTCGTGCGTGGCGATCTCGCGCGCGTAGGTCGGGCTCACGGTGGTGACGCGGTCGGCGAACAGCAGCCCGGCCTTCATGAAGCTGAGCTGGCCATGGAATTCCAGCCCCGCCGGCGACATCAGTCGCGTCGCCAGACCGAGCGTCGGCCAATCGTGCATTGGGAACAGACCCTGGAAGGCCAGGTTGTGCACCGTGAACACGGTGCCGGACTGCGTCGGTGGGTGCTCGGCGACGTAGGCGCAGGCCATCGCGGCGTGCCAGTCGTGCGCGTGCACGATGTCGGGGACCCACTGCGGGTCGGCGTCTTCGGCCGCCAGGTGGGCAGCCACCCAGCCCAGCAGCGCAAAACGCTGCAGGTTGTCGGGCCACTCCTCGCCCTGGCTGTCCTGGTAGGGGCCGCCGCCGCGGCGGTAGAGGTAGGGCGCATCGACCACGTACACCGGCAGCTGGCTGCCCGGCATGCGCGCCAGCAGCAGCCGCACGCGCAGGGCACCGAAGCAGGGGCCGATGTCGATGACGGTGCGCGCACCCTGCACGCCGCCCATCACCGCCGGCAACCCGGGCAGCAGCAAGCGCACGTCGGCGCCCTGCCCGGCCAGCGCCACCGGCAGCGCAGCGACGACATCGGCCAGGCCGCCGGTCTTGACCAGCGGGAAGACCTCGGCTGCCACATGCAGGACCTTCATGCCCAAAGCGCCCTTCAAAGGCGGCGCAACATGTCGCGCGTGACCAGCGTGATGCCCGAATCCGTGCGGTGGAAGTGCCGCACGTCGGTAGCCGCGTCTTCGCCGATGACCATGCCGTCGGGAATCACGCAGTCGCGGTCGACGACGACCCGGGTCAGCCGCGCGTGGCGCCCGACCTGCACGCCCGGCAGCAGCACCGACCAGTTGACCGCCGAATACGAGTGCACCCGCACGCTGGAAAACAGCACCGAGCGGAACACCGCGCCCGAGATGATGCAGCCGCCTGAAACCATCGACTCGATGGCCATGCCGCGGCGGTCTTCCTGGTTGTGCACGAACTTGGCCGGCGGCAACTGCGGCTGGTAGGTCCAGATCGGCCAGTTGGTGTCGTACAGGTTCAGCAGCGGGTCGGTGGCCGTGAGGTCGATGTTGGCGTCCCAGTAGGCATCGATCGTGCCCACGTCGCGCCAGTACGGCGCCTCGCCCACCCGTGCGCCGACGCAGCTGAGTTCGAAGGGGTGCGCGACGGCCTGGCCAACCTTCACCAGCTTGGGGATGATGTCCTTGCCGAAGTCGTGGCTCGAATGCGGGTCGGCCATGTCGCGCTCGAGTTCGCGGTAGAGAAAGCGCGCGTTGAAGATGTAGATGCCCATGCTGGCCAGCGTGCGCCCCGGCTTGCCCGGGATCGTCGGCGGGTCGGCGGGCTTTTCGACGAAATCGAGGATCAGGCGGTTGGCGTCGACCGCCATCACGCCAAAGGCCGTGGCCTCGCTTTGCGGCACCTCGATGCAGCCTACGGTGCACTCGCGCCCCATCGCCACGTGGTCGGCCAGCATGAGCGCATAGTTCTGCTTGTAGACATGGTCGCCGGCGAGCACGACGACGTAGTCCGCGCGGTAGGCGGCGAGAATGTCCTGGTTCTGGTAGACGGCGTCGGCAGTCCCGCGGTACCAGGATTCCTCGTCGACCCGCTGCTGCGCCGGCAACAGGTCGACGAACTCGTTCATCTCGCTTTTCAGGAAAGCCCAGCCACGCTGCAGGTGACGCAGCAGGCTGTGGCTCTTGTACTGGGTGATGACGCCGATGCGGCGGATGCCCGAGTTCATGCAGTTGGACAACGCGAAGTCGACGATGCGGAACTTGCCGCCGAAATACACCGCCGGCTTGGCCCGGCTGTCGGTCAGGTTCTTGAGCCGGCTGCCACGGCCGCCGGCCAGAACCAGGGCCACGGCGCGGCGCGGCAGGTCCAGGCCCTGGGCGACATCGATCGGTTTCATGACAACTCCTGTAGGGACGATTGCAGCGCAACGACATCAGCACGAGACTGGTGCGAGCAGGCCCGGGCGATGCATCGATACTTGCCACTTCACATCACGATCTGCTCTCACGACGCTGTTCTAATTCAGATTTCAGCTTCAGGCATTGATCCTGCATAACGCCCGACCGTCCTGGGGTCCCGCACACCACGCGCCGTCCATTCATGAACTCTTTCGACAAGATCTCTGCCAGCAGTACTGCGGCATGCTCTGCCACCCTGGATCACCACCTGCTGGCCACCGTCGGCGCCGCGCCGGCCACCGCCAGCCGAACGGACATCATGCATGCGGTGGCGCAAGTGGCGCGCGAGCAGCTGTCCAGGCGTTGGGTGGCCGGCGACTGCGCCGACCGCGCCGCCAAGGCACGCCGCGTCTATTACCTGTCGATGGAGTTCCTGATCGGCCGCACGCTGTCCAACGCCCTGGCGGCGCTGGACATCCAGGGCCAGATGGGCGGCGCGGCCCGTGACCACGCCTGCACGCTGGAAGACCTGACCGCCACAGAAGCCGACGCGGCGCTGGGCAACGGTGGCCTGGGTCGGCTGGCGGCATGCTTCCTGGATTCGATGGCGACGCTGGAACTGCCCTCCTTCGGCTACGGCATCCGCTACGAGTTCGGCATGTTCATGCAGACCATCCATGGCGGCCGCCAGGTCGAACACCCCGATCCCTGGCTGGAAGACGGCACACCCTGGGAGTTTCCGCGGCCCGGTGTGCACTACGCCGTGCGCTTCGGCGGCTGGGTCGAGCACGCCGAGTCGCCAAGCACGGCACCGGTGTGGCGCCACGCCGGCGAGGTCAACGCCAAGGCCTACGACATGGTGATCCCCGGCCACGGCACCGAGCGCGTGAGCACCCTGCGGCTGTGGAAGGCGGTGGCACCGGCGCAGATCGACCTGCATACGTTCAACAGCGGCGACTACGCGCGCGCCGCGGAATTCAAGAACGAGTTCGAGAACATCTCCTGGGTGTTGTACCCCAATGACAGCACCGACGCCGGCCGCGAATTGCGATTGCGCCAGGAATATTTCTTCAGCAGCGCGTCGATACAGGACATCCTGGCGCGCCACCTGGCCGAACACGGCCGCCTCACCAACCTGCCGGACAAGGTGGCGATCCACCTCAACGACACCCATCCCGCCATCGGCGTGGCCGAGTTGATGCGCCTGCTCGTGGACGATCACGGCTTCGGCTGGCATGCCGCCTGGGCCATCACGAACAAGGTCTTCAGCTACACCAACCACACCCTGATGCCCGAGGCGCTGGAGACCTGGCCGGTGGCGCTGATGCAAAGGGTGCTGCCGCGGCACCTGGAGATCATCATGCGCATCAACCACGACTTCCTTGTCGAGGCGGCGGCGCACCGGCCGGGCGACCACGACTTCATGCGCCGACTGTCGCTGGTCGACGAGTCCGGCGAGCGGCGCGTGCGCATGGCCCACCTGTCGATCGTCGGCAGCCACAAGGTGAACGGTGTTTCGGCGCTGCATTCGAACCTGCTGGTGGCCACGATCTTCGCCGACTTCGCGAGCCTGTGGCCCGAGCGCTTCACCAATATGACCAACGGTGTGACCCCGCGCCGCTGGCTGGCGCAGGCCAACCCGGGCCTGGCGGCGCTGATCGACGCCGCGATCGGCAGCGCCTGGCGGCTCGACCTCTACCAACTGGCACGCCTGAACGAACACGCCGGGCGGGCCGACTTCCGCGACGCCTTCCTGGCCGTCAAGCACGCCAACAAGGTGCGCCTGGCCGAGCACATCCGCGCCACGACGGGCCTGGAAGTGGACCCGGCGAGCCTGTTCGACGTGCAGGTCAAGCGCATCCACGAATACAAGCGCCAGTTGCTCAACGTGCTGCAGGTGGTGGCGCGATACCAGGCCATGCTGGCCGAACCCGACGTCGAATGGGTGCCGCGCACGGTAATCTTCGCCGGCAAGGCGGCGTCGAGCTATGTCGCGGCCAAGGACGTGATCCGGCTCATCCACAATGTCGGCCAGGTCATCAACCACGACCCGCGCATACGTGGCCGGCTCAAGCTGGTGTTCATGCCCAACTACGGTGTCTCGATGGCCGAGCTCATCATGCCCGGCGCCGACCTGTCGGAGCAGATCTCCACTGCCGGCACCGAAGCGTCGGGCACCGGCAACATGAAGCTGGCGCTCAACGGCGCGCTGACGATCGGCACCGACGACGGCGCCAACATCGAGATCCGCCAGCACCTGGGCGACGACAACATCTTCATCTTCGGCCTCTCGGCCGCCGAGGTGGCGGCCAGCCGCGCCGCGGCTTACCAGCCGCTGCGCCTGTACGAGGAGAATGCGCGCCTGAAGGCGGTGCTCGACGCCGTGGCAGGCGGCAAGTTCTCGCCCGACGAGCCCGGGCGCTACCGTGCGCTGGTGGATGCGCTGCTGTGGGGCGGCGACCGCTACATGCTGCTGGCCGACTTCGACGCCTACCTTGCCGCACAGGCCCGCGTCGATGTCCTGTACGGCGACCGCGCAGCCTGGGCCCGCAAGGCCATCGCCAACGTGGCCGGCATGGGCCACTTCTCTTCAGACCGTACCATCCGCGAATACGCAAACCAGGTTTGGGGGCTGGCGGCCAAAGTCTAGCGCCCAGGCCCGGACAGGCCCCGACAGCACCGCATGCTCAGCGACGACGACATCCAAGGCCTGTGCCAGGGCCGGCATGGCGACCCGTGCGCGGTGCTCGGCCCGCACCGACAGGCCGACGGCCGGACCTGGGTGCGGGCCCTCCTGCCCGGCGCCGCTGCCGTTTCGGCGGTGCTCGGCACGACCCGGGTGCCGCTGGAGTTGCGCCACCCGGATGGCTTCTTCGAGGGCCCGCTGCCCGACGATGGCCGCTACCGCCTGCTGGTGACCTGGCCAGAGGGCGGTGAGGCGCTGGTGGAAGACCCCTACCGTTTCGGCGCCGTGCTCGGCGAGATGGACGCCTGGCTGCTGGCCGAAGGCTCGCACCTGCGGCCCTACGAGATGCTGGGTGCCACGCCGCGTGAGATGGACTCTGTTGCCGGCACCAGCTTTGCCGTCTGGGCACCCAACGCCTCGCGCGTCAGCGTGGTCGGCGACTTCAATGCGTGGGACGGCCGCCGCCACCCGATGCGGCTGCGCCGCGAGTGCGGGGTGTGGGAGCTCTTCCTGCCCGGCGTGCACGCCGGCGAGCGCTACAAGTTCGAACTGCTGGACCGTGACGGCCTGCTGCTGCCGCAGAAGGCAGACCCGTTTGCACGCCAGGCCGAGTTGCGCCCGGCCACCGCCAGCGTCGTGGCGGCCATGCCGCCGGTGGCGCCGCCCTCGCCGGCCCGCCAGGCGGCGAATGCGCTGGACGCGCCGATGAGCACCTACGAGGTGCACCTGGGCAGCTGGCGCCGCAAGCCCGAAGAACACGAGCGCTGGCTGAACTGGGACGAATTCGCCGACGAGCTGGTGGCCTATGCGCTGGACATGGGCTACACGCATCTGGAACTGATGCCGGTCAGCGAGCACCCCTTCGACGGCTCCTGGGGCTACCAGACGCTGGGCCAGTACGCGCCGACCTCGCGTTTCGGCGATGCCGCCGGATTTCGCCGCTTCGTCGACCGCGCTCACGCCGCCGGCATCGGCGTGCTGCTCGACTGGGTGCCGGCGCACTTTCCTGCCGACGCCCACGGCCTGGCGCGCTTCGACGGCACCCACCTGTACGAATACGCCGACCCGCGCGAGGGCTTCCACAACGACTGGAACACCCTCATCTACAACTTCGGGCGCACGGAGGTGCGCAACTTCCTCGTCGGCAGCGCGCTGTACTGGCTGGAGCGTTTCGATATCGACGGCCTGCGCGTCGATGCCGTGGCGTCCATGCTCTACCGCGACTACAGCCGCAAGGCCGGCGAGTGGATCCCCAACGTGCACGGCGGTCGCGAGAACCTGGAGGCGATCGCCTTCCTGAAGGGCACCAACGAAGTCATCGGCGCCGAACGCCCGCAGGCCGTGACGCTGGCCGAGGAGTCCACCGCCTTCCCGGCCGTGTCGCGCCCCACGTATGCCGGCGGCCTGGGCTTCCACTACAAGTGGAACATGGGCTGGATGCACGACACGCTGAAGTACATCGCCCGCGACCCCATCCACCGCCACTACCACCACGGCGAGCTGACCTTCGGCCTGGTCTACGCCTTCACCGAGAACTTCGTGCTGCCGCTCTCGCACGACGAGGTCGTGCACGGCAAGGGCTCGCTGCTGGGCAAGATGCCGGGCGATCGTTGGCAGCGGTTCGCCAACCTGCGCGCCTATTACGGCTTCATGTTCGGCCACCCGGGCAAGAAGCTGATGTTCATGGGCTGCGAGTTCGCGCAGGAGCGCGAATGGAATCACGACGCCAGCCTCGACTGGCATCTTCTCGACGACCCGAACCACGCCGGCGTGCAGCGCCTGGTGCGTGACCTGAATACGCTCTACCGGGCCAGCCCGGCGCTGTACAGCCAGGACTTCAGCGGCGCCGGCTTCGAATGGATCGATCACGAGGACGCGCGCCGCAGTCTGCTGAGCTTCGTGCGCCGGGGCCGCGAAGGGTCCTTGATGCTGGTGGTGAGCAATTTCGCGCCCGTGGTGCACCATGGTCTGCGCCTCGGTGTGCCTGCGGCCGGACGGTGGCAGGAGCGGCTGAATACCGATTCGGCTTACTACGGCGGCAGCAACGTCGGCACCCCCTTCGGCGCGGCGTCCAGCGAGGCCGTGGCCAGCCGTGGCCGTGCGCAGTCCATCGTGCTCACGATGCCGCCGCTGGCCACCGTGTTCCTGGAATGGACCGCCTGAGCGCCGCTGCCATGGTCGCCGGCCAGGGCACCGTGATGCTGGAGCCCGGCCGGCCCTGGCCGATGGGTGCGTCCTACGACGGCAGCGGCGTCAACTTCGCCGCCTTCTCCGAGCGCGCCACGCAGGTCGATCTCTGCCTGTTCGACACCGGCGGTCACGTCGAGCTGGCGCGCCTGCCGTTGCCGTCGCGCAGCGGCGACGTCTGGCACGGCCGGCTGGCAGGCGCGGCGGCGGGGCTCGTCTACGGGTTCCGCGTCCACGGCCCCTGGCGGCCGGAGCGTGGCCACCGCTTCAACCCACACAAGCTGCTGCTCGACCCCTGGGCACGCGAGATCGTCGGCCGCTTCGACTGGCAGGGCGCACACTTCGGCGCCGACTGCGAACACCCGCAGCACATGGACACGCGCGACAACGGCCACGAGGCCTTGAAGGCGCGCGTCGTGCACGACGCGCCGTTCGACTGGCACGGCGATCGCCCGCCCGCCACCGCGCTGGCCGACACCGTGATCTACGAACTGCACGTGCGCGGCTTCACCAAGCGCTTGCCAGGCGTGCCCGAAGCGCTGCAGGGCACCTATGCCGGGCTGGCGTCCGACGCCGCCATCAGCCACCTGCGGCGCCTGGGCATCACCGCGCTGAGCCTGCTGCCGGTGCAGCAGATCCTGGGCGAAGCGCGCCTGGTCGAGGCGGGCCTGAGCAACTACTGGGGCTACAACACGGTCGGCTTCTTCTGCCCCGACCCGCGCTACGCTGCCACCGCGCAGCCACGCGACGAGTTCCGCACCATGGTGCGCCGGCTGCACACCGCCGGCATCGAGGTCCTGCTGGACGTCGTCTACAACCACACACCGGAAGGCGACGAGAACGGGCCCACGATCAGCTGGCGCGGCTTCGACAACGCCAGCTGGTACCGACTGCAGCACGGGCAGCGCGACCGCCATGAGAACTGGAGCGGCTGCGGCAATACCATCGACATCCGCCACCCGCGCGTGCTGCAGATGGTGCTGGACAGCCTGCGCTTCTGGGTCGCCGAGATGCATGTCGACGGCTTCCGCTTCGACCTCGCGCCGGTGCTCGGGCGCGGCGACAACGGCTTCGACAGCGACGGCCCCTTCTTCAAGGCCGTGCTGCAGGATCCTGTGCTGCAGCGCGTGAAGCTGGTCGCCGAGCCCTGGGACCTCGGTCCCGGCGGCTGGCAGGTGGGGCAGTTCCCGCGCGGCTGGCTGGAGTGGAACGACCGCTTCCGCGACACGGCACGCGCCTTCTGGCTGGGCGGCGACTGCACGCGCGGCGAGTTCGCACTGCGTCTGGCGGGATCGTCGGACCTGTACCAGGCGCGGCGGCGCTCGCCGGCCGAGTCGGTGAACTACGTCGTCTCGCACGATGGGTACACGCTCACCGATCTGGTGAGCTATGACCTGCGCCACAACGAGGCCAACCTCGAGGGCAACCGTGACGGCCACGGCCACAACCTGAGCTGGAACTGCGGCTGGGAGGGCCCCACCGAGGACCCCGAGGTCAACGCCTGCCGCGCACGCCTGAAGCGCGCCCTGCTGGCCACCGTGCTGCTGGCGCAGGGCACGCCGATGCTGGCCGCCGGCGACGAGCTCGGTCACAGCCAGGGCGGCAACAACAACCCCTACTGCCAGGACAACCCCATCACCTGGATCGACTGGGCGCGCGCCGACCCGTCGCTGATCGCCTTCACCGCCCATGTGCTGGCCTTGCGGCGGCAACTGCTGCCGATGGCCCTGCACTGGCACACGGGGCTGCCCGACCGCCGTGGCCAGGTCGACCTGGCCTGGCTGCGCCGCACCGGCGAGCCGATGACGGCCGAGCACTGGAACAACCGCATGTCGCGCATCCTGGGCGCCTGGATCGGCGCCGCCGGCCGCAGCGGCGCGCCGCTGCTGCTGTTGGTCAACGCCCGCGACCTGGACGCCAGCTTCGCGTTGCCGCCGGGCGACTGGGTGGCCGAACTCGACACCACGCAGCCCGACGGCCGCAGCAACTGGCGGCGCGCGTGCGCGGCGCAGGCAGGCCACTACGAGCTGCGCGCACGCAGCCTGGTATTGCTGCGCGACGCCGGCGGCCCCACCCGAGGACCCGAGCCATGAGATTCCCCCGCGCCAGCGGGGTGCTGCTGCACCCCACCTCCCTGCCCGGCCCGCACGGCTCGGGCGACTTCGGACACGACGCGCGGCACTTCGTCGACTGGCTGGTGGCGGGCAGCCAGAGGCTTTGGCAGATCCTGCCGCTGGGCGGCATCGGCCCCGGTAACTCGCCTTACATGAGCACCTCGGCCTTCGCCGGCAACGTGCTGCTGATCGACCTGGCCGAATTGCAGCGCCAGGGCTGGCTGGACACGGCCGACCTGGCCCCGGCACCGGGGCTCGACGCGCAGCGCGTGAACTTCGACGTCGTGGTGCCCTTCCGCATGGAGCGGCTGGCGCGCGCGGCCGCACGTTTTGCCGCCGCCGCGACGCCGCAGCAGCGCGAGGCCTATGCCGAGTTCGTGGCCGCGCAACGATCTTGGCTGGACGACTACGCGCTGTTCATGGCGCTGGGCGAAGCCAACGCCGGGCGCGACTGGTGTGACTGGGCCCCCGCGCTGGCCGCACGCCAGCCGGCGGCGCTGGCCGCAGCAAGGGCCGAACACGGTGGGCGCATCCACTTCTGGCAGTTCTGCCAATGGGCCTTCTTCCGCCAATGGCTGGCACTCAAGGCCTACGCCAACGAGCGTGGCGTGGAGATCATCGGCGACGCACCGATCTTCATCGCCCACCAGAGCGCCGAGGTGTGGGCGCAGCAGGACCTCTTCGAGCTCGGGCCCGACGGCCGGCCCACGGTGGTGGCCGGCGTGCCGCCGGACTTCTTCAGCGCCACCGGCCAGCGCTGGGGCAACCCGCTGTACCGCTGGAGCGAACACGCCAAGGACGGCTACGCCTGGTGGGTGGAACGCGTGCGCCGCACTTTCGAGCTGGTGGACATCGTGCGCATCGACCACTTCCGCGGCTTCGCCGGCTACTGGGAGATTCCGGCCAGCGAGCCGACGGCGGTCCAGGGACGCTGGGTGGCGGGCCCGGGCCACGGCCTTGAACAAGGGCTCGCCCGGGCGCTGGGGCCGGTGCCGATCATTGCCGAGGACCTGGGGGTGATCACGCCCGACGTCGAGGCACTGCGCAGGAAGTTCGGCTTCCCCGGCATGCGCATCCTGCAGTTCGCCTTCGTCGGCGACGCGTCCGACCGCTACCTGCCGCACAACCACGAGCCCGACACGGTGGTTTACCCCGGCACCCATGACAACGACACGGTGCTCGGTTGGTGGGCCAGGGCGAGCGACCATGAACGCCAGTTCGCGCGCGGCTACTTCGCCACCGACGGCCACGACATGCCTTGGACCATGATCCGCGCCGCCATGTCCAGTGTCGCCGACACGGCGGTGTTGCCGATGCAGGACGTGCTGGCACTGCCCAGCGAATGCCGCATGAACGCCCCGGGGCAGAGCGAGGGCTGGTGGGCCTGGCGCTTCCAGTGGAGCCAGGTGCACCCCTGGCATGCGGGCCGGCTGGCCGAACTGGCGCGCTTCTACGGGCGCGCACTGACGGCGCTATGAGCGCGGGCTGCTGTTGTGCACTGACCGTTCAGCCGCGTCGCCAGCGACGCCCGGCGGGAGGGGCTTGCCGGCAGGAGCGGAGCAGGGACAGGGGCGCGCGAGCGCGGCAGAATCGCCGCGCACCCACACCCACACTCTGGACAATCGCATGACGGAACTCGGTCCTTCGCCGCTGGCTGCAGGTGACCCGCAACTCAGTGTCAACGAAGCGCGCGCGGCGATTGCCGGCGCGCTGCAAGCCATCACCGGCAGCGAAACGTTGCCACTGATGCAGGCCCTGGGTCGTGTCCTTGCCGAAGACGTGCTGTCGCCCATCGACGTGCCGGCGCACGACAACTCGGCGATGGATGGCTACGCCTTCGACGGCAGCGCTCTGCGCGGCGACGCCGTCATCGCGCTGGCGGTCGTCGGCACCGTGTACGCCGGGGCGCCTCACAGCGGGCCTGTCGGTGCGGGCGAGTGCCTGCGGATCATGACGGGTGCGGTCATGCCGGTGGGGCTGGACACCGTGGTGCCGCTGGAGCTTTGCCGTGCCGAGGGCAACCGCATCCACATCGAGCCCGGGGTGATCCGTCCCGGCGAGAACCGCCGTCGTCAAGGCGAGGACCTGGCGCGCGGCAGGCCAGCCTTGTACGCCGGACGCAGGCTGCGGCCGGCCGACCTGGGCTTGGTGGCGTCGTTGGGCATCGCCCGGTTGACCGTGGTCCGGCGC
The DNA here is from genome assembly GCA_014859905.1 of Rubrivivax sp. GTDB lineage: Bacteria > Pseudomonadota > Gammaproteobacteria > Burkholderiales > Burkholderiaceae_C > Rubrivivax. Next base: position 9,074 of record JACZKT010000572.1, on the reverse strand, counting down.
CTGCGCGTGGCACTGTTTTCCACCGGCGATGAGCTGCGCACCCTTGGCCAGGCACTGGATCCTGGGTGCGTCTACGACAGCAACCGCTACGCGCTGATGGCGGCGCTGCAGCGGCTGGGCATGGAGATCATCGACCTCGGCCTGGTTCGTGACGACCCAGCCGCACTGCAGGCGACGCTGGAGGCCGCCGTGGCACAAGCGGACGTCGTGCTGACCAGTGGCGGCGTCAGCGCTGGCGATGCCGACCACACGCGCACCCTGCTCGCACGGCTGGGCGAGGTCGCCTTCTGGAAAGTGGCGATGCGGCCCGGCCGGCCGTTTGCCTTTGGTCCGCTGCGCGCCGGTGGCCGTTCTGGTTGGCTGTTCGCCTTGCCGGGCAACCCGGTCGCGGCACTGGTCACCTTCTATGCCTTCGTGCGCGACGGTCTGCTGCAACTGGCCGGCGCCACGTCCGAACCCTTGCCGGTGCTTCAGGCCCGCTGCAGCCATGCCATCCGCAAGCGCCCCGGCCGTACCGAACTGCAGCGCGGCCACCTGAGCCTGGCAGCCGACGGCCGCTGGCAGGTCCAGATCACCGGCTCGCAAGGGGCCGGCATCCTGCGCAGCATGAGCGAGGCGAACGCGCTGGTGGTGCTGCGGCACGAGCAGGGGTCCGTGGCCGCGGGCGAGATGGTCGACGTCTGGCTCTTCGACGGTCTGGTCTGAACCTGGCGCGGCGCCGTGACTGGCGCACCCGCCACGCTGCCTGATCCCGGTACCGGTCAGCCCGCCACCAGCCGCACGGGCGGGCGCTGTGGTTCGGGCTCGGAATCGAAGCGCTCGAAGCCGGTGTAGCAGAGGAAGTGCCGGTTGGCGGCGCGGCCGAACAGCGTCATGCCCAGGCGGCTGGCCATCCCGTGGCCCATGGCGGTCACGCCGTTGCGTGACACGATGATGGGCACACCCATCTGCGCCGCCTTCATCACCATCTCGCTGGTCAGGCGGCCGGTGGTGTAGAAGAGCTTGTCGGCACCGCCCACGCCATGCACGGCCATCCAGCCGGCGATGGTGTCGATGGCGTTGTGACGCCCGACGTCCTCGACGAAGGTCAGCATCTCGGCGCCGCGAAACAAGGCGCAGCCGTGCACCGAGCCGGCCTTGCGATGCACGCTGTTGCGCTGGCGCATGACCTCCAACATGCCGTGGAGCGTGCTCTGGCGGATGCGCGCGACCTTGGCATCAGGCAATCGCACAGCCTCCAGCATCTGCATCATGTCGCCGAACACGGTGCCCTGGCCGCAGCCGGTGGTCACCACGCGGCGCGCGGTCTTGCGTTCGAGGTCGTGGATGCCGGCGCGGGTCTTCACCGCCGCAGCGCCCACGTCCCAGTCGACGGCGACCGATTCGATGTCCTCGATCGATGCCACCAGGCGCTGGTTGCAGAGGTAGCCCACCACCAGCAGTTCCGGCGAGGCGCCCAGCGTCATCAGCGTGACCAACTCGCGCTTGTCGACGAACACCGTCAGTGGCCGCTCCGCAGGGATCGAGATGATGCGCCGCTCGCCATGCTCGTCGAGGATCTGGATTTCGCGCAGCAACGACCCGGCCGCCCGCGTCAACCGCGGTGCACCAGGCAGCGGCAACCAGTCGGGACCGACGTCGAAGGCCGAGGGCTCGGCGCTGACGGGCAGCATCGGCCGCAGTGCTCTACTTCTTGGCCGCCGGCGCCGGCGCCGCGGCAGGTGCGGGCGCAGGTACAGCCGCGCCGGCAGGTGCCGACGGGGTGTAGACGAAGGGCCCGGGGTTGACGCAAGGCGCCGTCGGCAGCGGCGGTTTGACGTCCATGCCGCCCTTCTTGGCGTTGGCGTAATACGACTGGGCCACCTTGTCCATGGACTGGCAGAGCTGGTAGCTGGCGACCTTGCCGCCATGCGCCGTCTTGGCCGCAGCTTCTGCGGCCTTGGCCTTGGCTTCGTCAGACAGGGCCGGCGCCGGCAGCTTGGCCAAGGTCGGGCCCGCGAAGGCTGCGAGCGCGATCAGGAAGGCGAGAGATTTCATGGTTACCTCATCGAATCACGCATGGCCACCCGGGGCAGCCAAGGTGCCGGCGGGGCCGGCGCTGCCGGAGCGGTGCGCGGGCACCTTGCCCGCCTTGATGTCGTCATACCAAAGCGCATGGTGCTCCTTGGCCCAGGCTTCGTCGACATAACCCGTGCGCATGGCCTGGTAGGCACCCCTGATGCCGACGGTGCCCATGTAGATGTGGCCCAGGAACATGGCCATCATCAGCACCGAGGCGACGGCGTGCACGATGTGTGCCACCTGCATCTGGCCACGCGTGTCGCCGAAGCCGGGGACGAGCTTGTCGAGCACCAGGCCCGAGGCCACGACGACCACGCCGAACAGGATCACGCCGCCCCAGAAGACGATCTTTTCGCCCGCGTTGAAGCGGCCCGAGGGCACTTCTTCGCCGCCCAGGAAACCACCCCCCTTCTGGAGCCAGTTCATGTCGCCTGCGCGCGGCATGTTGTCGCGCAGATAGGTGATGATGAAGATCACCAGCGCCACGGCGAACAGCGGTCCGGCGAAGTTGTGCGCCGTCTTCAACACGTAGCTGAGCCAGCCGAACAGCGTGGCTCCCATCACCGGCAACAGGAAGAACCTGCCGAAGGCCATGACGATGCCCGACACGGCCAGAATCACGAAGGCGATGGCGACCGACCAGTGCGTGGCGCGCTCGAAGGGCGTGAAACGTTCGATCTTGCGCCCCGTGTCAGGAATGTGGCCGCCCATGGGCCCGCGGCGCCAGTAGAACAGGCCGATGGCCAGCGCGATGATGACGATCAGTGAACCGCCGTAGGGGATGATCCAGTTGTTGCGCACCTGCCGCCAGGCCTCGCCGGCGGTGGTGTAGCTGGAGCCGGGGTAGCGCACGAAGGGCTGGATCAGCACGCCTTGCTCGGCACCGGGCAAGCTGCTGTAGCCGGGTGTCGTACCGCTTTCGCGCACCGCGCGCCACATCGGCGCGTTATTGCCCGGCTGCGTCTTCGCGCGCACGGCGTTGGACTCGTCGGCAGCAGGTTCCGCAGGGGCCGTGAATCCGGCTGGCGGGCCCTGGGCCGGCGTCGCACCGGCCGCACCCGCAGGCTGCTGCTGCGCCTGCGCCGCGACCAGCATGCCCAGCGCCAGCGCGGCACCGAACATGATCTTTTTCATCGAGCCTGGCATGAGTGCTCCTTGATCTGTGGTCCGCGGCATCAGCTGCCGGCGGCGGCGCGCGAATACTCGTTCTGGCCGCGTTGGGTCCGGGCGCGCATCTGCTCGTCCCAGCTCGCCTGGTCGCCGGCCTTCCAGCCCGGGGCCATGAACTGGTTGCCAGTGCCTTGGGAGGCCATGGTGTCGGCCTTGCGCGGCGTCAGTGTCTGTGGCTTTTCGGTGCAGGCCGCCAGACTGGCAAGGACCGCGAGACTGGCGCAGTAGACGATGACTCTCATGACTTGGTCGCCTTCGGTGCAGCGGCACCACCCGTTGCGGGCTTGCCATAGGCCGTGCCCCAGCCCCAGACTTCGCTGCCCTTGCCACGGGTGAGCACGCGGGCGCGGAAGATGTCGGCCACGACATCGCCGTCGCCGCCGATGAGGGCCTTGGTGGCACACATCTCGGCACAGGCGGGCAGCTTGCCTTCGGCCAGGCGGTTGCGGCCGTACTTCTCGTTCTCGGCCGCACTGCCGTTGGCTTCGGGGCCGCCGGCGCAGAAGGTGCATTTGTCCATCTTGCCGCGCAGGCCGAAGGTACCCTTGCTCGGGAACTGCGGCGCGCCGAACGGGCAGGCGTAGCTGCAGTAGCCGCAGCCGATGCAGACGTCCTTGTCGTGCAGGACCACGCCTTCGGCGGTGCGGTAGAAGCAGTCGACCGGGCACACTGCCATGCAGGGTGCGTCCGAGCAATGCATGCAGGCCACCGAGATGCTGCGCTCGCCGGGTACGCCGTCGTTGAGCGTGACGACACGGCGCCGGTTGACGCCCCAGGGCACGTCATTTTCGGCCTTGCAGGCCGTGACACAGCCGTTGCATTCGATGCAGCGCTCGGCATCGCAGATGAATTTCATTCGAGCCATGGTGTTTCCTTACGCCTTCTCGATCTGGCAGACCGTGGTCTTGGTCTCTTGCATCATCGTGACGCTGTCGTAGCCGTAGGTGGTGGCGGTGTTGACGGCCTCTCCGCGCACGATGGGCATGGCACCTTCCGGGTAGTAAGGCGCCAGGTCGACACCCCCCCAGCGCCCGGAGAAGTGGAAGGGCAGGAAGGTTGTCTCGGCATCGACGCGTTCGGTGACGAGCGCCTTGACACGCAGGCCCTTGAAGTCGGGCTGGTTGACCATCGAAGGCGTACGCACCCAGACGAAGTCGCCGTTGCGGATGCCACGGTCGTTGGCAGCGCGCGGGTTGATCTCGATGAACATGTCCTGCTGCAGTTCGGCCAGCCAGGGGTTGGAACGTGTCTCCTCGCCGCCGCCTTCGTACTCTGTCAGGCGACCGCTGGTCATGATCAGCGGGAAGGTCTTGCCGATGTCCTTGTTGGCGTCCTGCACGGTCCTGTACAGCGTGGGCAGGCGCCAGAAGGCCTTCTTGTCGTCGTGCGTCGGGTACTTGTCGATCAGGTCCGGCCGCGTGCTGTACAGCGGTTCGCGGTGCTGCGGGATCGGGTCGGGGAAGTTCCAGACCACGGCACGCGCCTTGGCGTTGCCGAAGGGATGGCAGCCGTGCTTCATGGCCACGCGCTGGATGCCGCCCGACAGGTCGGTCTTCCAGTTCTTGCCTTCGGCGGCCTTCTGCTCGGCTTCGGTGAGGTCGCCCCACCAGCCCAGCTTCTTCAGCAGCACGTGGTCGAACTCGGGGTAGCCGGTGGTCAGCTCGGAGCCCTTGCTGTGCGAACCGTCGCCGGCCAGCAGCGAGACGCCGTCGCGCTCGACGCCGAAGTTGGCACGGAAGTTGCCGCCGCCTTCCATCACGTGCACCGAGGTGTCGTACAGGTTGGGCGACCCTGGGTGGCGCAGTTCGGGCGTGCCGTAACACGGCCACGGCAGGCCGAAATAGTCGCCGTCGAGCTTGTAGCCGGTTTCCTTGTCGATGCCGCCCTTGGCGCGCAGCGTCTTGACGTCGAAGACGTTCATGTTGCGCATGTGCGCTTTCAGCCGCTCAGGGCTCTGGCCCGTGTAGCCGATGGTCCAGACGCTGCGGTTGATTTCACGCAGGATGTCCTCGGGCACGGGCTCGTCCACGCCCTTGACCTTCTGCATCTTGTAGTTCTTCACCAGCTCCGCGCCGAAGCCCAGCTTCTCGGCCAGCTGGTACATGACCATGTGGTCGCTGCGGCTTTCCCACAGCGGCTCGATGACCTTCTCGCGCCACTGGATCGAGCGGTTGGAAGCCGTCACCGAACCCGAGGTCTCGAATTGCGTGCAGGCCGGTAGCAGGTAGACAGCACGGTTGGGGTTCAGCTCGTCGGCCTTGCCGGGCATCGCCGCCATCGCCGCTGTGGCCGACGGGAAGGGGTCGACGACGACCAGCAGGTCGAGCTTGTCCATCGCCTTCTTCATTTCCAGACCGCGCGACTGCGAGTTGGGCGCATGGCCCCAGAAGAACAGGCCGCGCAGGTTGCTTTCCTGGTCGATGAGTTCGTTCTTCTCCAGCACGCCGTCGATCCAGCGCGACACGGTCATGCCCGGCTTGGTCATCATGCCGGGCGCGTACTGCTTCTTGATCCATTCGAAGTCGACACCCCAGACGGTGGCGTAGTGCTTGAACGAACCTTCGGCCAGACCGTAGTAGCCGGGCAGGGAATCGGGGTTGGGGCCGACGTCGGTGATGCCCTGCACGTTGTCGTGGCCGCGGAAGATGTTGGTGCCGCCGCCGCTCTTGCCGACGTTGCCCAGCGCCAACTGCACCAGGCAGGAAGCGCGCACCATCGCGTTGCCGATGGTGTGCTGCGTCTGGCCCATGCACCACACCAACGTGCTGGGGCGGTTCTCGGCCATCGTCTTGGCCGCCTGGTAGCAGGTGGCCTCGTCGACGCCGCAGGCCTCGAGCACCTTGTCCGGCGTCCACTTGGCCAGCACGTCCTCGCGCACCTTGTCCATGCCGTAGACGCGGTCGGCGATGTACTGCTTGTCTTCCCAGCCGTTCTTGAAGATGTGGTGCAGCATGCCGAACAGGAACGGGATGTCGGTGCCCGAGCGGATGCGGATGTACTGGTCTGCCTTGGCCGCCGTGCGCGTGAAGCGCGGATCGACGACGATCATCTTGCAGCCGTTTTCCTTGGCATGCAGCATGTGCAGCATCGACACCGGGTGCGCTTCCGCGGCGTTGCTGCCGATGTACAGCGCCGCCCTGGAATTCTGCATGTCGTTGTAGGAGTTGGTCATGGCGCCATACCCCCACGTGTTGGCCACCCCGGCCACGGTGGTGGAGTGGCAGATGCGCGCCTGGTGGTCGGTGTTGTTGCTGCCCCAGAAGCTCATGAACTTGCGCAGCAGGTAGCCCTGTTCGTTGTTGCTCTTGGACGAGCCGACGACGAAGATCGAATCGGGGCCGCTGTCCTTGCGCAGTTCCAGCATCTTCTTGCTGATCTCGTCCAGCGCCACGTCCCAGGAAATGCGCTGGTACTTGCCGCCCACCAGCTTCATCGGGTACTTGAGGCGGAACTCGCCGTGGCCGTGTTCGCGCACCGCGGCACCCTTGGCGCAGTGCGCGCCCAGGTTGAGCGGGCTGTCGAACACCGGCTCGTGGCGCACCCAGACGCCGTTCTCGACCACCGCGTCGAGCGAGCAGCCCACCGAGCAGTGGCCGCAGACGGTGCGCTTGACCTCGATCTTGCCGGTGCCGGTGCCGGCGTTGGCCGAACGCTCCGCCGCGTCGGCTTTCTTCACCAGCGTCAGCTGCGACACGGCGATGCCGGCGCCGACGCCCAGCCCGGAGCGGCGCAGGAAGGCACGGCGGTCCATGGTGGGAATCGCGCGCGAAACGCCGCGTGCGAGGCTCGCGACCAGGCTCGAGGAAGCCAGGCCGGCAGTGAATCCACTGCCTTTGCCGGCACCGGTGCCGGCGTGGGTGTTCTTGCGGGTAAGCAGCATGGCTTTCCTCTCCAGGCGCTGAGATATGGGATCGGGCCGCTGGGCGCGGCCCCTGTAAGACGTCGCGGCCCTCAGACCTTGGCGGTCTGGTAGTAGCGCATCACGTGCGGGCTGAGGCGATAGCCGCCACCCTGTTCAGGCGCCGCCTCTGGCGCTACAGCGACAGCCACGGGGGTGGCCTTGGGGGTCAGCGGAAGGGCGGCGACTGCCACCACAGCCGCGCCTGCTGTGCCGGCCCCGACCAACATGCCGCGCCGCGAAAGCGCGGGGGACGAAGACTTGCTCATCGATACCTCCAGAAACACTTGGCTTTTACACCCTAACGCCGGCTCAATGGGGAGAGTCCTTGCTGGGCACTATTGATTAGCCTACAGCCACAGCCCGGACTCAATAGGGTGACTCCCGAAGCCCCGGCGGCAAGAGGTTTCGACCCTGCTGGCCGGATGCACACGCACGGCACCCATAGAATGCGCGCAGCCTTTGCGGGCTCCAACCAGCAGCACCAGATGTCGCAAGTTCCCAGCCTTCGAGTCGCGGTACTCATCGAACGCCGATGCCAACCCACGGTGTGGGAAGCGTGGCGCTTTCGCATCACCGAGGTCCTCATCGACGATGGTGGCTTTGGCACCGAGATGCGTACTCTGCGCGACGACGGCCAGACGGCAATCTTCCTGCACCCCGGCCTGCCGGTCACCCTGCACAGCGACGAGGGCGAGGGCTACTACCTCAACCTCAGCAGCGGCTCACCAGTCTGGTTCGTGATGTGGCGCACGGCCGACGAGGACCCCTCGCGCGCCTGGCCCGAGTTCGTGACGCTCTCCTACAACGAGGCCGGTCGCCTGCTCGATGCACAGGAGCGCGTGGACAACGTCCCCTTGCCCGCCGAACTGTGCCAGTGGCTGCAGGCCTACACCGACGAGCACTACCGCCCCGAACCCAAGAAGCGCCGGCGCCCGGTCTCCTTCCAGTCGCCGGACCAGCGCTGATGCGGCCGCGATGAACCGGGACGACGGTTTCCTGACGCGCTGGTCGCGTCGCAAGGTGCAGGTGCAGCGGGGCGTGGTGGTCGACGCGCCAGCGGCCGAGGCCGTGCTGGACGATGCCGCCGCAGCAGCCGAGACGCCGACCCAGGCCGCAGCGTCAGCGCCGCTCGCGCAAGCCGAGGCGCCGCCGCATGTCGGGCCAAGTCAGCCGGCCGAGCCACCCCCGCCCACCTTGGCTGAAGCCCAAAGCCTCACGCACGACGCCGACTTCACCCGCTTCGTTGGTCGAGGTGTCGACCCGCAGGTCAAGAATACGGCGCTGAAGACCTTGTTCAGCGATCCGCACTTCAACGTCATGGACGGCCTGGACACCTACATCGACGACTACGGCAAACCCGACCCGCTGCCGCCCGGCATGCTGCGCCAGATGGTGCAGTCGGCCATGCTCGGCCTGTTTCCCGACCAACCCGCCCGACCACCCGCCGGCACCGAGCCGACCACAGGCCCCGACGCGCTCCCTTCATTGCCAGTTGCCCTGCCGAGCGACAGCGCAGCGCCCCAACCCGACGCCCCCACCGATGAAGACACTGATCTGCGACTGCAACCGGACGATGACGCTGGACGCCCCGGCGCTGAGCCGGGCGCTGGAGAAGACCCCAGGCGCCAGCGCTGAGGGCCTGGCGCAGGTCCACAGCCTGCTGTGCCGGCGCGAGGCACCGGCGTTTCAGCGCGCGGCCAAGGACAGCGGCGCCAGCGGCGACGAGCTGCTGGTCGCCTGCACGCAGGAGCGGCGCTTGTTCCTCGAGCTCAACGAGCAGACCGAAGGCGCGGCCAGCATCGAAGAGCGGCCGATCCATTTCGTCAACATCCGCGAGACCGGCGGCTGGTCGCGCGACGGCCGCCAGGCCACGCCCAAGATCGCGGCGCTGATCGCCGCCGCGCAGTTGCCGGCGGCTGCGCCGGTGGCCACGGTCAGCTAC
>JACZKT010000571.1 GCA_014859905.1 Rubrivivax sp. | reverse complement strand
GCGCATGACCCTCACTTGCAGTGCGCGTCCCGGCTTGCATGCCGGGACCGCTCAGCGGGCTCGCCGCGCGCCACCGATGCCGGCTCATGCGCGGCCTCCGCGCATGAGTGCGCGATTCTCGATGTCCACCCGCAGCACCAGCGCCAGCGCAACGAGGTTCATCAGGATCGCCGAGCCGCCGTAGCTCATCAGCGGCAGCGTCAGCCCCTTGGTCGGCAGCACGCCCAGGTTGACGCCCATGTTGATGAAGGCCTGGAAACCGACCCAGATGCCGATGCCCTGACACAGCAGGCCGGCGAAGACGCGGTCCAGCGCGATGGCCTGGCGGCCGATGGCAAACAGGCGCCGCGTGAGCCAGAAGAAAAGCACGATCACGCTGGCCACGCCGATGAAGCCAAGCTCCTCGCCGATCACCGCGAGCAGGAAGTCGGTGTGCGCTTCGGGCAGGTAGTGCAGCTTCTCGACGCTGGCGCCCAGTCCCTGGCCGAAGACTTCGCCGCGGCCCAGCGCGATGAGCGAATGCGTGAGCTGGTAGCCCTTGCCCTGCGCGTACTTCGGGTTCCAGGGGTCGAGGTAGGCCAGGATGCGTTCGCGGCGCAGGTCGTCGAAGGCGATGATGAGCGCGAAGGTACCGATCAGCACCAGCGCGATGAGGAAGAACATGCGCGCGTTGACGCCGCCCAGGAACAGGATGCCCATGGCGATGGTGGCGATGACGATGAAGGCGCCCATGTCGGGCTGACGCAGCAGCAGCACGCCGACGAAGGCCACCGCCACGGCCATCGGCGTGACGGCGCGGAAGAAATTCTCGCGCGCATCCATGCGACGCATCATGTAGTTGGCGGCATAGAGCGCAATCGCCAGCTTGGCCAGCTCAGAGGGCTGGAAGTTCATGAAACCCAGCGGGATCCAGCGCCGTGAGAAATTGACCACCTTGCCGATGAAGGGCACCAGCACCAGCACGAGCAGGATCAACGCGATGACGAAGATCCACGGCGCCTGCTTTTCCCACACCGACATCGGCACCTGCACTGCCACCAGCGCGGCGACGAAGGCGATGGCCAGCGCCAGCAGGTGGCGCTGCAGGAAGAAGGTCTGCGTGTAGGCGGCGAACTTGGGGTTGTCGGGCAGCGCCACCGACGCCGAATAGACCATCACCACGCCCAGCATCACGAGTACGCCGACCACCGCGACCAGCGGCTGGTCGAAGGCCGACAGGCGCACCGGGCGGCTGCCGCCGATGTCGACGCGGTCGCGCACGGGCAGCGCGCCGCCACCTTCACGCGCCTCGCGGCGCCAGGGCCACCATTGCTTCACGGCCGCGACGTCGACCTTCATGCCTGCCCCCGCTCGTGCGCCAGCGCCTGCACCGCGTTCACGAACACCTCGGCGCGATGGCCGTAGTTGCGGAACATGTCCAGGCTGGCGCAGGCCGGGCTCAGCAGCACGGCGTCGCCGGGCCGCGCCTGTTCGAAGCACCAGGCCACGGCCGCTTCCAGCGTGGCGTGGCGCTGGAGCGGGATCGAGCCGGGCGCCGACTCGATGGCGGTCTCGATGGCCGCCGCATCGAGGCCGATGGTGGCCACGGCGCGGGCGTGGCGCGCCAGCGGCGCCGCCAGTGGTGCGAAGTCCTGCCCCTTGCCGTCGCCGCCCAGGATGACGACGAGCTTGGCCGGCGCCTTGTCGGCCCCCAGGCCGTCGAGCGCCGCCACCGCGGCGCCGACGTTGGTGCCCTTGCTGTCGTCGTAGGCCTCGACCTCGCCCACCGTGGCCACCCATTGCACCCGGTGCGGCTCGCCGCTGTATTCGCGCAAGCCGTGCAGCATCGGCGCCAGCGGGCAGCCGATGGCGGTGGCCAGCGCCAGCGCGGCCAACGCGTTGGCCGCGTTGTGGCGGCCGCGCACGCGCAGCGCATCGGCAGGCATCAGGCGCTGCAGGTGGATTTCCGCTTCCAGCGCGGCCCCGCCGCCGCGCGGGCGTTTCACCGTTTCGTCGGCCGGCAGCGCACGCACCAGCCAGGCCATGCCGTTCTCGACCACGAGGCCGAAGTCGCCGGGCCGCCGCGGTGCATCCAGGCCGAAGCGCAGCACGCTGCGCTCGACGGGCTTGCCTTTGCCTCTGCCCTTGACCGCTGCGGCCACTGGCGCCGGCACCATGGCCGTCACCAGCGGGTCGTCGGCGTTGATCACCATCACCGCCCTGGTGCCGAAGATGCGCGCCTTGGCCGCGGCGTAGGCGGCCATCGAGCGGTGCCAGTCGAGGTGGTCCTGCGTCACGTTCAGCACCGTGGCGGCGTCGGGCTCGAAGTCGCGCACACCGTCACCGCCGCCTTCGAGCTGGAAGCTCGACAGTTCCAGCACCCAGATCTCGGGCAGGTCGTCCAGTTGCGCGGCCAGCGTGTCGAGCAGCGTGGGGCCGATGTTGCCGGCGGTGGCCACCTTGCGGCCGGTGCGCGCCACCAGCAGCGCCGTCATCGCGGTGGTGGTGGTCTTGCCGTTGGTGCCGGTGATGGCCAGGACCTGCGGCGTGTAGCCGCGTTCGGTCTTGAGGTCGGCCAGGGCGCGCACGAAGAGGTCGAGTTCGCCTAGCACGGCGATGCCGGCGGCGCGGGCGGCTTGCAGCAGCGGCGCGATGAGCGCGTCGTGTGGCGACAGGCCGGGGCTCTTCAGCACCAGTTTGGCACCACCCAGTGGGCGGCCGCCCTCACCCCAGCCCTCTCCCGCAAGCGGGAGAGGAGGCAACGCGACGCGGCGAGCGCCGGGCACCTCGGCATGCAGCGCGGCGGCCTGCGGTGGATCCGTGCGCGAGTCCCATACCGTCACGTCGGCGCCGTGGCGCGCGCACCAGCGCGCCATCGCCAGGCCGCTCGCGCCGAGGCCGAGGACGAGCACGGGGAGGTCTTTCAGGAACAGCACGCGCGCCTCACCGCAGCTTCAGGCTCGCCAGCCCGACCAGGCACAGCAGCATGGTGATGATCCAGAAGCGCACCACGACCTGCGTTTCGGTCCAGCCCTTCTTCTCGAAGTGGTGGTGCAGCGGCGCCATCAGGAAGATACGCTTGCCCACGCCGTAGCGGCGCTTGGTGTACTTGAACCAGATCACCTGCATCATCACGCTCAGCGCTTCGGCAACGAAGACGCCGCCCATGATGCCGAGCACGATCTCCTGCCGCGTGATGACCGCGATGGTGCCCAGGGCGCCGCCGAGCGAGAGCGCGCCGACGTCGCCCATGAACACCTGCGCCGGGTTGGCGTTGAACCACAGGAAGGCCAGGCCCGCGCCGGCCATCGCCGAGCAGAACACGAGCAACTCGCCGGCACCCGGAATGTGCGGGAACAGCAGGTAGCGCGAGAACACCGCATTGCCGGTGACGTAGGCGAAGATGCCCAGGGCCGAGCCCACCAGCACCACCGGCATGATGGCCAGGCCGTCCAGGCCGTCGGTGAAGTTGACGGCATTGCTGGCGCCGACGATCACGAACCAGGTCAGGATGATGAAACCGTAGACGCCCAGCGGGTAGCTGATGCTCTTGAAGAAAGGCACCATGAGGTCGGCGCGCGGCGGCAGCTCGGTGGAAAAGCCGCTCGTCACCCAGCGCACGAAGAGCTCGAGCACACGCAGGTTGGAGGTCTCGGCGACGCTGAAGGTCAGGTACAGCGCGGCGACCACGCCGATCAGGCTCTGCCAGAAGAACTTCTCGCGCGAGCGCATGCCTTCCGGGTCCTTGTTGACGACCTTGCGCCAGTCGTCGATCCAGCCGATGGCACCGAAACCGAAGGTCACCAGCATCACCACCCAGACGAAGCGGTTGGTCCAGTCGAACCACAGCAGGGTGCTGACACCGATGCCGATGAGGATCAGCACGCCGCCCATGGTGGGCGTGCCGTGTTTGCCCAGGTGCGCCTGCACGCCGTACTCGCGGATCGGCTGGCCGATCTTCATTGCGGCCAGGCGCCGGATCACCCACGGCCCGAAAGCCAGGCCGATGAGCAGCGCGGTCATGGCCGCCAGCACGGCGCGGAAGGTGAGGTACTGGAAGACGCGCAGGAAGCCCAGGTCTTCCGGGAACATCGCCAGCAACCACTGCGAGAGGCTAAGCAGCATCACCCGCCTCCCGCTCGTGCGCCGCCTTCAGCGCCTGCACCACCTGCTCCATCTGCATGAAACGCGACCCCTTGACGAGAACCGACGCCGCCGGCGGCGCGTCGCCGAGTGAGCGCAGCAGTGCCGCCACGGTGTCGAAATGCCGCTCGGCCGCCACGTGCGCACACAGCGCACCGGCGGCCCACACGTGTTCGATGCCCCGCTGCTGCGCGTAGGCACCGACCTCGGCATGGCAGGCCGGCCCCTGCGCGCCGACCTCGCCCATGTCGCCCAGCACCAGCCAGCGCGGCGCCGGCAGCGTGGCCAGCACGTCGATGGCGGCGAGCACCGAATCGGGGTTGGCGTTATAGCTGTCGTCGACGAGCGTCACCGCGCGAGCGCCCAGCCGCAACGCCAGCGTCTGCGAGCGACCGGCCACGGCCGGCC
>JACZKT010000570.1 GCA_014859905.1 Rubrivivax sp. | reverse complement strand
CGCCACGCCGCCGCGCAAGGCATCGTGGCGCCGGACATCGTGGTCATGCCCAGGCCGGTGTCGCCTTTCAACTGGACGATCTCGGTCTTCGACGGCCAGGACTACCGACTGGCCCATGTCAACACCCGGCGCACGCAGCGGCTGGATGCCGACGCACCCGGCAGCTGGTGGCCCGCGTTCCTGCGCCGCTACTCGGCGCCCTACGAACCCGAGCGCCTGGCCCGCTGGCTCATCGTGCCGCGCCTGGGCGACGCGAACACGCCGGCATGGGTGGGCCAGGCCTGGCGGCACGAGGCCTTCGGCTTCTACCGCTGGTTCACGCAGACGCCGGCCTTGCTGCAGGCCGAGGAAACGCTCGATGCGCAGGGTCGCCTGCAGCGGTGCGCCTGGTTCCGCGACCTGCGCTTCGAAGTCCCGGGGCGCGACGGCGGCCCCTTCCGCTACGGGCTGTGCCTACCCGCGGCCGATGCGCCTGGCGCGCCGGCGCGCTTGTTCAAGCTCGAGGGTGGGCAACGCACGCCGGTATGAGACCACGCCCGCAGGCGCGATTCATGTCTTCACAGGCTCTTGTGCCGGCGCCGCGCCTTCACCGCGGCCGCAAGAAGGTCGAGTACGGCCACCGAGTCGTCCCAGCCGATGCAGGCGTCGGTGATGCTCTTGCCGTACTCCAACTGCGCCGGATCGTCCTTGCCGGCGGCGAACTTCTGTGCGCCGGCGTGCAGATGGCTCTCGACCATGACACCGAAGATGCAGCGCGTGCCGGTGGCGAGTTGCGCTCCCACGTCGCGCATGACCTCGATCTGCCGCTGGTGCTGCTTGCTGCTGTTGGCATGGCTGGCGTCGACCATCAGTCGGCACGGCAGCTTGGCGGCCTCGACCTCGGCACAGGCGGCGGCGACGCTGGCGGCGTCGTAGTTCGGTGCCTTGCCGCCCCTCAGGATGACGTGGCAGTCCTTGTTGCCGCGCGTCTCGACGATGGCCACCTGGCCGTTCTTGTGCACGCTCAGGAAGTGGTGCGGCCGCGCTGCAGCCTGGATGGCGTCGGTGGCGATGCGGATGTTGCCGTCGGTGCCGTTCTTGAAACCCACCGGCGCGCTCAGGCCCGACGCCAGTTCGCGGTGCACCTGCGACTCCGTCGTGCGCGCGCCGATGGCGCCCCAGGCGATGAGGTCGCCGATGTACTGCGGGCTGATGACGTCCAGGAACTCGCTGCCTGCCGGCACGCCGACGCGGTTGATGTCGACCAGCAGCTGTCGCGCGATGCGCAGGCCCTCGTGGATGCGGTAGCTCTCGTCCAGGTAGGGGTCGTTGATGAGGCCCTTCCAGCCCACCGTGGTGCGCGGCTTCTCGAAGTACACGCGCATCACCACTTCCAGCTCGCCGGCGTGCCGGTCGCGCAGGGCTTTGAGCTTGCGCGCGTATTCCAGCGCCGCCATCGGGTCGTGGATCGAGCACGGGCCGATGATCACCAGCAGGCGGTCGTCTTCGCCGCCCATGATGCGGCGGATGGCGCGGCGCGTGCCCGAAACCAGTGTCTCGACCGCGGTGCCGGCGATGGGGAAGAAGCGGATCAGGTGCTCCGGCGGCGGCAGCGGCGTGACGTCGCGGATGCGCTGGTCGTCGGTTTCGCTGGTGCGCTCGCTCAGCGCCAGGCGGCTGTCATTGGCGGGGCTGGCGGACTTCGGGCTCATGGTGGGTTCCTGGGGGTGGGGCGCGCCGGCAACAAAAAACCGCCGGGGCTGCCGGCGGTTGTCTGGGGTGCGCTGCGTTCCGTTACGCGTTTGCCTCTCCAGCCGCCGAGCGGTGCGAGAACCAAAAGTGCGCAAAGAAGATCGATGCGGGACGCATGGTCGTGAATGTAGCACGGCGCTGCCGTCGCCAGGCTGACGTGTCCACCGGCACCATCAATACGGGCCGGCGTCGAAGCCCGCTTGCAGCAGCCGTGCCACGACCTCGCGCACATGCGTCGGGTTGCGCGTCTGCACCACCAGCTCGACCTCCACGCTCTGCGCCGACAGCGTGGAAAACGCGCGCTGGTGGTGCACCTCGTCGATGTTGGCGCCCGCTTCGGCGACCACCGTGGTGATGCGTGCCAGCACCCCCGGCGTGTCGCGCGCGGCGACACGGATGCGTGCCAGCCGGCCAGCGCGCACCATGCCGCGTTCGATGATCGCGGCCAGCAGCAGCGGCTCGATGTTGCCGCCGCACAGCACCAGGCCCACCTTGCGACCGGCGTAGCGTGCCGGGTCCTTGAGCAGCGCCGCCAGCCCGGCGGCGCCGGCGCCTTCGACGACGGTCTTCTCGATCTCCAGCACATCAGCACCGCCTGCTCGATGTCGCCTTCGTCGACGAGCACGAGGTCGTCGACGAGTTCCTTCACGATGGCCTGGGTGATCTTCCCCGGCTGCCCCACCGCGATGCCCTCGGCGATGGTGCTGCTGCCCTGCGGCCAGGCCGTGCCTTTGATGGCGTTGAACATGGCCGGGAAGCGGCTGGTCTGCACGCCGATGATTTCCACCTCCGGCTTGAGCGCACGCACCGCGGTCGCGATGCCGCTGATGAGGCCGCCGCCGCCGACGGCGACGACCAGCGTGTCCAGCGTCGGCTGCGCGCGCAGCATCTCGATGCCGATGGTGCCCTGGCCGGCGATCACCAGCGGGTCGTCGAAAGGGTGCACGAAACTCAGGCCCTGCGTGGCGGCCAGCGCCAGCGCATGGTCGCGGGCTTCGTCGAAGGACTCGCCCTGCAGCACCACCTCGGCACCGAAGCCGCGCGTGCGTTCCACCTTCACGGTGGGCGTGTGCTGCGGCATCACGATCACCGCGCGCAGCCCCAGGCGCTGCGCGTGGTGCGCCACGCCCTGGGCGTGGTTGCCGGCCGAGGCGGCGATCACGCCGCGGATCGGCTGGCCCGATGCCATCAGCGCAGCGAGCTTGTTGAGCGCACCACGTTCCTTGAACGAAGCCGTGAACTGCAGGTTCTCGAACTTCAGGAAGACCTGCGCGCCGACGATCTCGCTCAACGTCTTCGACTCGACGCAGGGCGTCTCCAGCACCTGCCCGGCCAGCCGCTGCGCGGCCGCTTCGATGTCCGCAAAGCCGACGTCGTCGGTCACGGCGTCATGCCGTTCCGCCCACGGTCAGCCGCTCGATGCGCAGCGTCGGCTGCCCGACGCCCACCGGCACGCTCTGGCCTTCCTTGCCGCACACGCCGACGCCGGTGTCGAGCTGCAGGTCGTTGCCGATCATGCTGACGCGGGTCATCGCCTCGGGGCCATTGCCGATGATGGTGGCGCCCTTCACCGGGTACATCACCTGACCGTTCTCGACCCAGAAGGCCTCGCTGGCCGAGAACACGAATTTGCCGCTGGTGATGTCGACCTGCCCGCCGCCGAAGTTGGTGGCATACAGGCCCTTCTTGATGCTGGCGATGATCTCTTCCCTGGGGCGCTTGCCGGCCAGCATGTAGGTGTTGGTCATGCGCGGCATCGGCAGGTGGGCGTAGCTTTCGCGGCGGCCGTTGCCGGTGGGTTTGACGCCCATCAGGCGCGCGTTCAGGCTGTCCTGCATGTAGCCCTTCAGGATGCCGTCCTCGATGAGCACGTTGCGCTGCGTGGCGTGGCCTTCGTCGTCGATGTTCAGCGAGCCGCGGCGGTCGGCCAGCGTGCCGTCGTCGAGCACCGTCACGCCCTTGGCCGCCACGCGCTGGCCGATGCGGCCGGCGAAGGTGCTGCTGCCCTTGCGGTTGAAATCGCCTTCCAGTCCGTGGCCCACCGCCTCGTGCAGCAGCACGCCGGGCCAGCCCGGGCCCAGCACCACGGTCATTTCGCCGGCGGCCACGGCGCGGCTCTCCAGGTTGGTGAGCGCGGCGTTCACCGCATGCTGCACGTAGCTCTCGATGACGTCGTCCTGGAAGTACCCGAGGCCGAAACGCCCGCCGCCGCCGCCCGAGCCGACCTCGCGGCGCACGCTGCCCGCCACTGTCTGCTCGGCGATGACGG
>JACZKT010000569.1 GCA_014859905.1 Rubrivivax sp. | reverse complement strand
GCGTAGGGGCGTGGGCCCGTGGGGTCGCGCGCCCAGGCGTCGAGCACCGGCTCGACCCAGCGCCAGGCCTGCTCCTGCTCGTCGCTGCGCACGAAGAGGTTCAGCCGGCCGGCCAGGGCGTCGAGCAGGAGCCGCTCGTAGCCGCCGACGCGCTCGCTCGGGAAGGCCTTGTCGAAGTCGAGGTCCAGCGACACCGGCGAGAGCACTTCGTTGCCGCCGCTGCCCGTGACGGCCAGCAGGTGGAGCTCGAGGCCGTCCTCGGGCTGCAGCTTGATGACCAGCTTGTTGGCCTGCCGCGTGCCCGGGAAGATGGGGTGCGGCACGTCGCGGAAGTTGACGACGATGTGCGAGTCGCGGGCCGCCAGCCGCTTGCCGGTGCGCAGGTAGAACGGCACGCCGGCCCAGCGCCAGTTCTGCACCTCGGTACGCAAGGCCACGAAGGTTTCGCAGCGGCTCCCGGGTGGCACCTTCACTTCGTCGAGGTAAGCCGCCACGGCCTTGCCGCCCACGGTGCCGGCCTTGTACTGCCCGCGCACGACGTCGCGCGACACCGTCTCGGGCGTGAAGGGCCGCAGCGACTTCAGCACCTTGAGCTTCTCGTCGCGGATGGCGTCGGCGTCGTTGCTCGGCGGCGGCTCCATGGCAATCATCGTCAGCAGCTGCAGCGCGTGGTTCTGGATCATGTCGCGCAGCGCGCCGGTCCTGTCGTAGAAGTCG
This sequence comes from Rubrivivax sp., assembly GCA_014859905.1. Taxonomy (GTDB): domain Bacteria; phylum Pseudomonadota; class Gammaproteobacteria; order Burkholderiales; family Burkholderiaceae_C; genus Rubrivivax. The sequence goes on along the minus strand of JACZKT010000569.1, from coordinate 3,949 downwards.
CCCCGGCTGCCGACGCCGATGTCCTCGGCCAGCGTGATCTGGATGTTGGCGATGCTGTCGCGCCGCCACAGCGGCTCGAACAGCGCGTTGCCGAAGCGCAGCGCCATCAGGTTCTGCACCGCGGGCTTGCCCAGGTAGTGGTCGATGCGCAGCGCCTGCTCTTCACGGAAAGCCGAGGCGACGACGCGGTTGATCGTCTGCGCGCTCTGCAGGTCGTGGCCGAGCGGTTTTTCCAGCACCACGCGCACCTTGGGGCCGTTGAGCCCGGCGCTGCCGAGCTGCTCGCAGATCACCGGGAAGAGGTGAGGGCTGGTGGCCAGGAACAGCACTGCGGTATCGGCGCCGCGGTCGTCGATCCAGCGCTTGAGACCCGCGTAGTGCTCGGGCTGCGAGAGGTCCATGCGCCGGTAGTGCAGCATCTCGGCGAAGCGTGCGAATTCCTCGTCGCTGGGCCGCTTGCTGGCTTCGACCTCGGCGAAGCGCTCCTTGATGTAGGCGCGGTACTCGTCGTCGCTGCGCTCGTCGCGCGCCACCGCCAGCACACGCCCGCCCGGCGGCAGCTTGCCGTGCCGGAAGGCCTGGAACAGCGCCGGCATGATCTTGCGCCAGGTCAGGTCGCCGGTGCCGCCGAACAGGACGAGATCGAAAGACATCGCGCAGGGACCCGGCTCGAAGCGCGGAGATGTAATTTAGTTACGAGAACGATGATGCACGAGTTTCAGACCAGGGTCAACGCGCCGGCAACGGCGCGGCCGGCCGGGCCGTCGAGCCGGTTCATGCGTGGGCATGCTGCAGCGCCTGTTCGAGGTCTTCGATGAGATCGTCCACGTGCTCGATGCCCACCGACAGCCGCAGCAGATCGGGCGGTGCCGGCGTACCGGCGCCTTCGACACTGGCGCGGTGCTCGAGCAGGCTCTCGGTGCCGCCCAGCGAGGTGGCGCGTTTCCACAGTTCCACGTGCGCTGCCGCAGCGATGGCGGCGGCCTCGCAGCCATCCTTGTTCGCTGCCACACGGATCGACAGCATGCCGCCGTAGCCGCCGCTCATCTGCGCCTTGGCGATCTCATGACCCTGGCAGCCCGGCAGCCCCGGGTACAACACCTCGGCGATGCGCGCATGCGCCGCAAAGTGCTCGGCGATGCGCTGCGCCGACGCGCAGGCGGCGCGCACGCGCAGGTGCAGCGTGCGCATGCCGCGCAGCAGCAGCCAGGCTTCGAAGGAACCCAGGGTGCCGCCGAGTTGCGAGCGCACCTTGCGCACACGTTGCCAGTACTCGCTGTCCTGGCGCGTCACCAGCGCGCCGGCGATGAGGTCGGAGTGGCCGTTGAGGTACTTGGTGGCGGCATGCATCACGATGTCGGCACCCAGGGTCAGCGGCCGCGTCAGCACCGGCGTCGGCACGGTGGAGTCGACCGCCAGCAGCGCGCCCGCGGCATGCGCGATCTGTGCCGTGGCGGCGATGTCGGTCACCGTCCACAGCGGGTTGGCCGGGGTCTCGATCCAGACCAGCTTGGTCTGCCCCGGCCGCACCGCCGCCAGCACCGCGGCGGGGTCGCTCATGTCGATGAGCTCGACCTGCAGGCCCCAACCCGTGGCGAAGGTCGTCAGCCAGTTGCGCAGCGACCAGTACATGACCTTTGGCGCCAGCACGTGGTCGCCCGGCGCCAGCGCCTGGAACACCGCAGTGGCCGCGGCCATGCCGCTGGCGAAGAGCAGCGCCTGCGCGCCCTCCTCCAGCGCGCACAGCACGGCCTCGGGCTGGTCGAAAGCCGGGTTGTCGGCGCGGGCATAGATGCGTCCCGAGCGGTACTGGTTGTCGGTGTCGCGCAGGTAGGTCGACGAGACGTGGATCGGCGGCGTGACGGCGCGCGTGCGCTCGTCGATCCAGCCCAGTGCCTGGGCGCTGACGGTTTCCGGGTGGGCCTGCTTGGGATCCATGGGGGCCTGCGTGTGGTGTCGACGCGGCCATGCTAACCGCGCCCTACTTCTGGTACGCCCCGGGCGACCAGTTCGTGCGGTCGGGCGCCAGTGCGCGCGTGCCCACCGGCCACTCGAATTCGGCTTTCGGCGACAGATCGCGCCCGCCGAGCTGGCGCGGGTCGATGCCGCTGCCGCGCCAGATCGAATCCGGCGTCAGCTCGAAGGCATAGGTGTCGGCGTCACGCAGCATGCCCAGCGTGGCCATGCGGTTGCCGTCGAAGTGCCCTTGCGCGCCCAGCCAGAACACCCCCGGGCCGACGAGCAGGTTGTTCACCGCCACCACCTCGGTGTCCTTGGGCAGGCCGTCGCTGAAGACGCGCAGGAACCAGGCCGGTGTCCACTTGTAGTTGATGAAGGTGTTGTGCGCCACCAGCAGCACATTGCGGTCCCAGGGCCGGCCGTCGGTGCCGTAGGCCAGCACGACCCGGTTCTGGCTGTCGGCGCCCTGGCCGATGACGTTGCCGATGACGGTGGCCAGGCCGCCGGCGGGCAGTTCGATCTCGTACGAGGCACCGCCGCGGCGGCCATCGTGGATGAAGTTGTAGCCGATGAGGTTCTCGCGCGCCCGCGACTTGATCAGGTGGCCTTCGAAACCCTGCTGGAAACGGCTGCCGCTGACGCTGAGCCTGGCGATGCGGCCGACGTTGAGCAGGTGGTAAAGCGCGCCTTCCACCTTGGGCGTCATGCCGAGCACGCTGTCCCGGATGTCCAGTTCAGCCTGCTCATCGTTGGTGGCGTGGATGCCGTATTCGTTGTCGAAGAACTCGCAGCGCCGCACCTGCAGCCGCCCACCCTCCAGGCGCACTGCGGCGCCTTCGCCGTCGGCGGCACGGACACCGCGGAATTCGAGGTTCTCCAGCGTGACCTCGCCGCCGCGCACCAGCCACAGCGCCTTGTGCAGGCCGGACGGCTTGCCGCCGCCGCTGATCAGCGGCCGCTTGCCGATGCCGCGGATCGTCAGGCGCCGGTTCTCCAGCACGGCGTGGGTCTCGCGGTACTCGCCCGGCAGCATCTCGATGGTGTCACCGTCGCGCGCCTGGCTCAGCGCCGCGGCCAGGCTCAGCGGCGTGCCTTGCGGCCCCACGACCAGCGTCTCGGCAGCCTGCGCTGCCGTCGCGCCCGGCCCGACCAGCCACAGCAACACGCTCAGCACTGCGCCGTGCCATGCACCACGCCGCGTCGCCCACCCGAGCTTGCCGAACATCGCCGTCATTGTCTGTCCATGTATGACCGGGAGTATCGCCGCAACGCGGCGCGCAGCGCTTCCTCGTTGCCCCGCAGCGCCCCCCGCATGTCGGGTGGGCGGCGGCGAGGGCCTGGCAAGCTCACGCCGCAACTGTGCTTGCCAGCATGGCACAAGGGGCGCAGACTGCGCTTTTCGACCCCGAACCAGGGGTTCAATCGTGGAGGACCAGATCATGACCGTCGCACGCATCACCGAAATCAGCAGCGTCAGCAAGGTCAGCTTTCAGGACGCGATCGTCCAGGGCGTCGAGCGCGCCAACAAGACGCTGAAGAACGTCAAGGGTGCCTGGGTCAAGGACCAGGAAGTGAACATCGACGAGGGCAAGATCACGGGATACAAGGTGATCCTGAAGGTGACATTCATCCTGTCGGATTGAGCGCAGGGTGGCCGGTGTCCCAGGCTCGGCGTCGCGAATGAGGCCGCCTGGCGGGACGCAGTACTAGTAAGGGACTTCGACGCGCAGTTCGCGCCAGCGCATCAGCGCCGAGTGCGGGCCGATGCGTTCGACCGTGACGCCCGGAGCCGCCGCGTCCCCTTCACGCACCAACTGGCCGCCGATGATGACGAAGCGGCTGGCCGGGTGGTCGGAGTACACCGTGCCGCCGATGGTCAACGGCGGCCAGTCGCGCCGCTGCTCGGGTGTGAGTGAGGCCAGGGCTACGGTGCGGGGTTCGGCGCCGGGCGCGGCAGGCGCCGTTGCGGCGCCGGACGGCACATCCGGCT
>JACZKT010000568.1 GCA_014859905.1 Rubrivivax sp. | reverse complement strand
ATCCGCGGGCGGCCACACGGCGCTGTCGCTGGCGGGCGGGCACTGGGCCCCGAGCCGCTTCCGCGATCACTGCCTTCGGAACATCGAACAGGACTTCTCTTCATGCGCCGGCTTCTTCACCTTGCGGCGAGGCGACGGGCTCGACGCGATCAAGACCTGGGCGGCCAGGCTCGTCATCCGCCTCAGGTTCTCCGACGACACGCCGCAGCGGCACACCGACCACCGCGTCGGTGCCGCCATCGCCATGGTCCCCTTCGCGGCCGACTTCGATCCCGAGTCCCTGCGCCGGCCGGTCGTCCCTCTGGGTCTGGTGATCGCCGACCAGGACATCAACCAGGTTCCCCGCTTCCACGTGGAAGCCGTTCGGGCGGCCTGCGAGCCACGGTGCGAGGTGCTGGCACGCCTGCCCGAAGCCGGGCACGGGGCCATGCTGTCGCCGCTGCCGCCGCTCGAATCGGGCAGCGTGGCCGAGCGGCTGCTCGGCGATCCACCGCGGTTCGATCGCACGGCCGCGCTGCCCACCTTGCATGCCGCCATCGCCGAGTTCTTCGTGCAACGTCTCGGGCCGGCGCGGTAGGCGGCGCGGGCCAACCGGTCGGCCGCAGGCGGGCGCTCAGCGCCACTGCTCGGCGAAGAAGGCTGCCACCTGCTCGTCCAGTTCGGCCAGGAGGGCCGGTCGGTCGAAGCCCGGCGGATTGGCGGCTGCATCGCCCGCGGCCGACGGCAGCGGGGTGGTCGATTGCGCCATGAACGCGAAGTGGCCTGCACCCGCCACGGTGCTGGCCCGGGCGCCGGGCAGGTGGGCGACCACATGCGCACCGTGGTAGCGCGTGTTCAGCACCACATCCTTCGCGGCGACCAGCACGCGCACAGGCAACCGGATGGCGGCCAGGCTCTCGGGCGTCAGGACGACCGCCATGGGCGCGAGCACGACCACGGCGCGGATGCGGGGGTCGGGCACCGAGACCCGTTCCGCATCGGGCGCCGCGCCGACGGCGGGTGCGGGCTGCGACGCGGTTGCCGGGCTGCCGGCTGGGCTGACTGACGAGCTTCTGGCCAGGGCGCAGAAGCCGGGATCGTCCTGCACCGTGCGGCAATGCTGCGCGGCGCGCGCCGGCTCGGCCTGCGCGCCGGCCAACGCCAGCACGCTGTAGCCGCCGGCGGAGTGACCCACGGCACCGATGCGGTCGGCCGGGATGCGCGACCCCCATTCCGGGCTCGCCAGCAACGCATCGAGCACCCGGCTGAGCTGGCGCGGGCGTTCGCTGAAGTAGCGGCCCGAGGTGACCAGCGAACGGTCCTGCCAGTTGTCGCCTGCGTGGCGCACGGCGGCCACCAGGTAGCCGTCGCGCGCCAGCCGGGTGCCGAGGTTGTGGTGGTTGAGTTCCGTGCCGCCCGTGCCGTGCGAAATCAGGATCAGCCCCTTGAGCGGGGCTTCGGAGGCCGGCGCGCCCGGTGCGACCACGGGCTGCCAGGGGCCCATGGGCACGAAGCGGTCGGCCACGGCCGTGGGATAGAACAAGGCCACGGTCGCAGGCACGTCGCCGGCGATCGTGAACGTGCGGTAACCCGCGTGCTGCGCGCGCGCAGGCCCCGCCAAGAACAGCAGCGCGGCGGTCACGAGTGCCGCAGGTAGCAGGACGGTGCGAAGCAGGTTCATGGTGGGCTTTCGGAAGCCGCTGAGGCAGCGGCATGCAGGGACTTTGGGGCTGCCGCTCGGGTGCGTGCAGTGCGCTGCGACGAAACGCCGGAGGGCGGCGTAAGGCGACGATGTCGCGGTGCGGGCTTCATGCCCGCCGCTGGCGACGCAGCGCTTCATGGCCGGCTCTCGACGAGCAGGGCCACCGTCCGGCGTGCCAACGGCGCGACGACCAGCACCACCGGGAAGGCCACGAGCCAGGCGGTCAGCCAGGCGCCGACCCACAGGCCGGCAAAGCTCTCGTCGAAGCCGACCGTGCGGTAGGTCGAGATGCCGGACACCAGCAGGGACATCAGGCCCGACAGGATCAGGCCGAAGAGTGCGGGGGCAGACTGCTTGGGAAGCATGCAGGTTCTCCTGAAGAGTGATTCGCTCAAGCCGGAACCATCACGCGGTCCAGGCTCTGTGCGAAGTGCCGGCCGAACATGCGTGCGGTCTTGACGTCGCCGGGAACGAACGAATCTGCAGGCGCGGCGTGCCCGGCCTGGGCCATCAGACCCGACCACGAGCCCAGTCGATTGGCCGCCTCGTCGTAAGGCACGCCGCTGTGCTGCTCGGGCAGGATGGGGTTGCCGACCCACAGCATGCCGTGCTGCATGCTGAAGACGAACATCGACAACAGGGTCGACTGCTTGTCCCCCGAGGGCAGCGACGACACGGTGAAGCCGGCGGCGAGCTTGCCCTTGAGCTGCTGGGTGCGCCAGAGCCGGCCGGTCGAGTCCATGAAGCTCTTGAATGGTCCGGAGACACCACCCAGGTAGGTCGGCGAGCCGAAGATGAAGCCGTCGTAGCCGACGAGTTCGTCGGGCGCGCGGGCGACGTCTTCGGCCTTGACCAGGTGAGCCTCGATGTCGTCGACCTCGGACGTGCCGGCATGCACCTGGCGGGCAATGAACTCGGTGTGCCCGTGGGCGCTGTGATAGACGATGGCAAGCTTGCTCATGAGTGTGTCTCCAAGAGGGTTGAGGGGCTTCGAGAGAGGGTGGTGGTTCACGCGGCGGCGCCCGCCAGAGCAGCCGCCGCGACGTACAGGCCGGCGCCGAAGACGGCGTGGTTGGCCAGGTTGCGCAGGCCGTTCTTCAGCGGCGTGGGCGTCTTCAGGGCCAGCACGCCAGCCCCCATGGCCGGCTGCATGACGAACCAGGGCGCAGCCACGGTCAGGACCCCGAACACCAGCGCTGGCAGCGCCGTCGGCTCCTCGAGCCACACGGCGCCCTGCAGGCCGACCAGCAACGCCGCGTAAGCGATGCCGATGAGGTAATGGGTGACCCAGCCCAGGCCGAGTTCGAACGGGATCGGTGCGGCCTTCGAGATCGCCGCGTGGGCAAACTCGCCGTGGGTGAAGTGCCCGACCCACCGGCCGACCATCGCGAACCCGGTGGTGGGCACCCCCAGGCGCGACAGCAGCCAGAGCCACAGGTCCATCAGCGCCGTGGCGCCGATGCCGACGAGAACGGTGTCTGCGATGACAGTGAGAGAGGGCATGAAGATCTCCTGGAATCCGTTGACCTGTCGAGGCAATGAAGGCATCATAGAAGTTGAAGTCAACTTCAAGTCAAGCGGTTTTGATGGACATCTCGGAAGTCGCCAAGAAATCGGGCGTGGCCGCCTCGGCGCTGCGCTACTACGAGCGCAAGGGGCTCATCCACCCGCTGGAGTCGGAGGGCGTCCGGCGCAAGTTCGCGCCGGCGGTGCTGGATCAGCTGGCGCTCATCGCGCTCGGGCAGGCGGCAGGGTTCTCGCTCGACGAGATCCGGGTGATGTTCACCCCCGGCGGGGAGCCCAACATCGACCGCGCCATGCTTTCAGCGAAGGCCGAAGAGCTCGAGCGTATGGTCAAGCGCCTGAAGGCGATGATCGAAGGATTGCGGCACGCGGCGGCCTGCCCCGCGACGAGCCATGCGGCCTGCCCGTCGTTCCAGCGACTGCTGAAGGCCGCTGCCGCCGGAGCCCTGGAGAATCGACAGCGGCGACTCGCGCCACGAAGAGGCGCATGACTTAGGCCGCACCCGAGCGAGCTCCGCGTCTACCTGGCGTCGGCACCTCGGCTCAAACGAGATTGGGGAACTCATTGATCGCTCAAATCCTGTCCCACACGCCGACTTGGGTGTTCGCGCTGTTCCTCGTGTTGCTCGTGTTCGGGCTCATGCAAACGAGAACGCGAACCGTACGAAGGATTCCTGCGCTACTCCTTCCCGCCGGCATGATTGCCCTGTCGCTTGCCGGAATTCAATCCAGCTTCGGCCTTGCGCCCGTGCCATTGGCTTCCTGGGCCATTGCACTGGCTGTCGCCTCTCTTGTTGGGCACACCCTGTTTCGCGACCAGAGAGTCAGCTACGACGCAACCGCGAAGACGTACTTCGTTCCTGGCAGCTGGGTCTCGCTTGCAGTGATCATTGCCATATTCTTCGCGAAGTACGTTTACGCAGTCATGAACGCCTTGAACGCCGCCGTCATCTCTACGACTCTGTTTGTCGTTGGCCTTTCCGCTGTCTATGGCGTACTCAGCGGCTACTTCGCTGCAAGGGCTTTGAACTTGATCAGCCTGACAAAAGAGGTCTGATCCGTCGCTCTAGCCTGGTCTCCATCGCCATGCCGCCTCGAGGCTCACTTTGCCGTTGACGCGCCTCACGGCGCCAAGTTGGTTGCTCGGCTCAACAGTTGAACGGCTGCTTCTCCGCTGACGAGTTCCAGAATCGGGGGACCGCCATGGGTCGGCCCGCGACAGCCAGCCGCTCAAACTGACCGCCCGATTGCTGACAGCCGAGTCGCGTCGCCATGCAGCCACCGCTCATGGCTGCCGGCGGCCGGCCATGAGCCGCCCGAGGTGGCGGTCGGCTTTCGGGCTGCCCGTTGGTGTTCCTGTCCTCCGCTCGGCACACCCATTCAGCAGCGGGTCAGGCGGCGGTGATGGGGAGCGCGAGGCTGATATTGCTTGCGTAGCACGTTTGCTATACAGTTTCTCTATGCGTTCTGCCACATTTCCTCCCATTCGCGTCGAGCCCGAGGTCAGGGCCGAAGTCGAGGCCGTCTTGCGCGAGGGCGAGTCGCTGACCCAGTTCATCGAGGAGGCGGTCGTCGCGGCCGCGGCTTGGCGTCGCGTGCAGGCCGAGTTCGTCACCCGTGGCGAGGCGGCGATCGAGCGATGGAAGCAAGAGGGCGGCGGTCACACGGTCGACGCGGTCATGGCCGACCTGCAGGCGCGCCTCGATGTCGCCAAGCGCCAGGCCGCTCAGCGCGCAGGCCAGTGACGACGAAGTACACGGTCACGCTGCTGCAAGAAGCGGTGGCGGACCTGCGGCGTCTGGAGGACTTCGCCATTGAGCGCGAGCTCGCGAGCGAGACACCGGACTGGACCACTGCGCAACGAGCACTGGACGCCATCCGCGAGGGAGTGCGCCTGCTGTCTTGGTCGCCCTACTCATGCCGCCGGGCGGAGCTGGGCAATGGTCGCTCGCGCGAATTGATCGTTCCATTCGGTGGCGCCGGCTACATCGTTCTCTTCGAGATCGTCGGCGAAGACGTCGTCGTCGGCGCGGTTCGGCACCAGCGGGAAGAAGACTACCGGCACTGAAGCAAGTCAGCGCGAGCCAACGAGTGCCAGCGCGATGCGCCGAGGCGATGGCACTTGTCGCTGAACGGCCACCTCCCGTCGCTCACGGCAGGCGGTTTCCCGGTGGGTCAACACCATCGCTGCGATCCTGGAAGCGCCGATGATCAAGCGGATGCTCACCCACCTCGGACTGTTCGCCCGCTCGTCGCCGTAGGCTCGGGCGCGCGGCCTGACTTCGGCTCAAGCTTCGGGTTCGGAAGGGCCTGCGCCCCGGGCCGAGGGGGCCGGCTGCGCCGGACGTTCTGGGACGGGTCCACGCGGCATGATGATCGGGGTTGACCCGTCGGCGGCCCCGATGACAGATGCATTTCGGCGGGGCCGTCGGCGCTCAACTGGCCGCAACCGACTCCAAGGGCCGCATCAAGCCCGCCGAGTGCCGTGCAGGGGGGACAGGGGCGAGAAGAATGGCGTTTGAATTTCCTGTCCTCGGGAATACGGCCTCGCCCGCAACGTATACAGGTCTGTCGCTGCAGTTTGTGCGGCGACACGCGTCCACTCATCGTGGCGACGGGTTGGCGTGTGTGGCCCTCGCTGTACTGACCAGTTCAAACAGACCCGCGTTGCCGATGCCACACGGCGTTGCATGGGGTCCTCAAGGAGATGGTGATGAATATCCGCAATGCTTGGTTCGGCTTGATTGCCTCGGCTGCCTTGGTCGGTGTCGTCTCTTGCGGAGGTGGTGGCGACGATGGAGGCCCGGCCACCTACACCGTCGGGGGAACCCTGTCCGGGTCAGTGGGCCCGGTCGTGCTGCAGCTCAACGGCGCGGGTGATCTGTCAATGCCCGCAGCCGGCAACTTCACGTTTCCCGCGGGCATCGCCGCCGGGGCGGCTTACACCGTGACGGCCAACGGCGCGCAGAACTGCAACGTTGTCAACGGCACGGGCACGATGGGCGCAACCAACATCACCAACGTGGCGATCACCTGCACCACCGTCGTTCGGGCGGCGTCGCTGACGGGGGCGCAGGAAAACCCGCCGAATGCATCGACGGCCACCGGCCGTGGCGCGGTGATCGTCAACCCGACGACCAAGGAAATCACCGGCGGCATCACCTTCACCGGCCTCACGCCGACTGCCGGCGGGCATCACATCCACCAGGCGCCTGCCGGCAACCCGGCCGGCAACGGCGGCGTCATCGTTGCTCTGTCCCTGGCCCCCGGCGGCGGCGCGGCCTTCGTTCCCGCAGGCACGGTGCTCACCGACGCCCAGTACGCGGCCCTGCTCGCCGGCGAGCTCTACTTCAACGTCCACAGCGCCAACAACCTCTGCCCCCCGGCCGCAACCTGCGCGGCCGGCGAGATTCGCGGCCCAATCACGCTGCGCACAGGGGTCACCGCGGGCCTGGCCACGTTGAACGGCGCGAATGAAGTTCCGCCCAACACATCGACGGCCACCGGGCGTGGAACGATCGTGTTCGACTCGACGACAAGCGAGGTGCTGATCGCCTACGCCACCCACAACGTCGCCAACACCACCGTGGCCCATATCCACACCGGTGCACCGGGCGTCTCCGGTCCGGCCAACGTGGTGTCGCTGACGCAAGGCACGGGCGTCTACACCGCGCCGAACCCGACGATCTTGTCGGCGCAGAACGCGACCGACCTCAACGCCGGCAATACCTACTTCAATGTCCACAGCACCAACAACCTTTGCGCTCCTGCCGCCAGTTGTGCGGCGGGTGAAATTCGCGGGCAGATCGCCGTGCAGTAGCAACGCCTGGCCATGTGCACTTCATCGCCGCTGCAGCGCTGTGCGACGACCGTCGCACTCGCACTCGCACTCGCGCTGGCGGCCTGCGGCGGCGGCAGCGGGGAGGGCCTGGACGAAAACGGCCGGCCGATCCAATCGGGCGGGGGCCCGCCGCCGTCCGGGCCGACGCTGGCGACGATCCAGGCCAAGGTCTTCTCGGTCAACTGCGCCGTCTCGGGCTGCCACGGCGGCAGCGCCGTGCAGCAGGGGCTGCGGCTGGACCCCGGGTTCAGCGCCGCCAACTTGATCAACGTGCCCAGCCCGCGAGATCCGAATCTGATCCGCGTGGTCCCTGGCAATCCGGACGCCAGCTTCCTGATCCACAAGCTCGAAGGAACCCAGACGCTGGGCGATCGCATGCCGCAATTCGGACCGTACTTGCCGCAGGCCACGATCGACGAAGTCCGCCTGTGGATCCAGAACGGAGCGCCGCTTTGACACGGGCTGCGATCGTCGCGCAGGTGTTGCTCGTCGCGGCGCTGCTTGTGCCCGGCGCGGTGCGCAGCGAGCCGTACCTGGCGGTGCGCGCCGGCGTGAAGTGCATGGTCTGCCACGTCAACCCCACCGGCGGCGGCAAGCGCACCGACTTCGGCGCCAGCTATGGTCAGACCGCCCTGGCCGGCGCGCGGATCAACCTGGCCGCTCGAGAAGTCGTTGCCACCGACGCGGCGGGCGCATCGGCGCCCTGGACCGGCCGGCTCAGTGACTGGTTCGCGCTCGGCGCCGATTTGCGCGCCACCACCCGGCGCACCCAGATTCCGGGCAGCAGCGAAACGGTGGCCTTCAACCAGACGCGGGCCCAGGTCTATCTCGAGGTGAAGCCCCTGGGCGACCTGCTCACCCTGTACGCCGACGAGCGCGTGGCCCCCGGCGACGCCGTCAACCGAGAGGCCTATGCCCTGCTGTGGTTGGCCGACCACCGTGCCTACCTGAAGGCGGGCAGGATGTTCGTGCCGTTCGGGCTGCGCATCGAGGACGACAGCGCGTTCATCCGCCAGGTCTCGGGCGTGAACTTCAATTCATCGGACCGAGGCATCGAGGGCGGGCTGGAATTCGGGCCCTGGTCGGCGAGTGTGGCGCTGACCCGGCCCGTGACCGGCGGCGCGGACCGGCCCAAGCCGATCAGCGCGATCGCGACCTACGTCGAACCGAACTGGCGCGTCGGCTTGAGCCTCAGCCGCAACACCGGCAGCGGCGCAGATCGCCGCATGCAAAGCGCGTTCGGCGGGCTGCGCACCGGCATCGTCAGTTGGCTGGCGGCGGCGGTCTACGTCACCGAAGAGGGCACGCCAATCGGGCGACTCGAGCAGTGGGCGTCGCTGGTCGAAGGCAACGTCGAGTTCGCCAAGGGCCACAACCTGAAGCTCACGCTCGAGCACTACGACCCCAACGTCGATGTGCCCGAGGACCACCGCGAGCGTTACAGCGCGGTGTGGGAATACATGCCGTTCCAGTTCACGCAACTGCGCCTGGGCCTGCGCAAGAACAGCGGCATTCCGCAGAACAAGCCGCAGAACGCCCGCGAGTGGTTCGCGCAGTGGCACGCATTCTTCTGAGGGCAGCGCCGGCCACGCCAGCGCCCGGCCGATGAGGATCCGCTGCACGGCGCTGGTGCCCTCGTAGATCTGGCACGCCCGCACATCGCGCCAGACGCGCTCGGCCGTCTCGCCGGCGAAGAGCGTGGCCATCGCGGCCTCCTTCAGGCAGGGCCGGCCGGCGTCCTTCAGGCTCGCGGCGTGGTGGATCAACTGGCGCGCGGCTTCGATCTGCGTGGCCATGCCGACGCTTTGACTGGCGATGCCGATGCACCCACCTTCCAGGCCCGACAGCGCGATCTTCAGGCCCTGGCCTTCGTTGCCGATCAGGTTGGCCGCCGGCACGCGGCAGTTCTCGAAGAGGATCTGCGCCGTGTCGCTGGCGTGCTGGCCGGTATTGTCTTCCAGGCGCGCCACCGTGTAGCCGGGCGCGGCGGTGGGCACGACGAAGGCGCTGATGCCCTTCTTGCCCGCGGCCTCGTCGGTCACCGCCATCACGATCGCCACATCGCCATGCTTGCCGCTGGTGATGAACTGCTTGACGCCGTGGAGTACGTAGGCGTCACCGTCTCGGCTGGCCGTCGTCTTCAGGCCGCCCCCTTTCGGAGCCGACATGCGGCTCGGTTAGGCCTGGTGCCGACATCGAGGGTTTCAGCCTGCACGCAGCCGTGCGCTGCGCGGCGGACGACCGCGGGTCGCCCAGAGCAACTGAGACGCTACATCACTCGCCCGGCGCTGGCCAACGAACGGGTGCAGTGCAACGCGGTCGGGCAAGTCGTGCTGAAACTGAAGACGCCCTGGCGCGACGGAACCACGCACCGGGTGATGTCGCCGCTGGAGTTCATGCAGCGGCTGGCTGCACTGGTGCCACGCCCGCACCTGCAACTCCGTGGTCTGGCTTCAGGCGAATGAATGGCAGCTTGGCGGCAGTGAATCGCGACACCTGTGCTTCCGCTTGGGGTCGAGGGCGGGTCCTCGCTGATTCGATCACGTCGCCCTGAACCTGTCGGTCACACCGGACCGCCATTGAGCCGCCGGCCACCAACACCGCGTCCCGGCCAGTTGCTGACGGTCGCGAAAGGCCGGCACCTGGCATCGCGTCTCGTCGATGTCCCAGTGCAAGCCAGCGCAGGGCGGACACCAGGGCGATTGGCTTCTTCGTCCGCTCTCCACGGCAGCGCGAATAGCAGTGCGTGAACGACTCGTGCACATGGCGTGGAGCCGGCGATGACCGGCGTCAGTGATAGTCCTCTTCACGCTGGTGGCGCACCGCCAGCACCACGACTTTTGACGGGCTGACGACTTCGTATAGCGCGACATACCCGGTACCTCCGAACGGGATGATCAATTCCCGCTGGGCTGGGTTCTGGGCCGCTTTGCGGAAGCTGAAGGGCGTGATCGCCAGCCGGTGCTGCGCCGTCGCTCTGACCGCGTCGATCGCGGCTTGGGCGCGATCAAGGTCTTCGGTCGTCTCGGACCGGTCGAGCAAGAAGTCGAAGAGACGCTCCAAGTCAGCCTCGGCCGCAGGAGACAGCTCAACGACAAAGCTCATCGGCCAAGCTTCTTGCGCTTGGCGTCAAGCTTGGATTGCAGTCTTTCCAGGACGGCCTCGACGGGCACCGAAACGCCTGTTCGGTGGTACTCCCTGGACGCAGCCTGTGCCCGAGCATGGAATGAGGTCTGGACGCGCCTGAAAGCGATGGCGTTTCGCACAGTCGCTTCGACGAAGTCGGTCAGGGTCTCGCCCTGCCTGAGAACGGACTCGAGTTCAGCGCGCAACTCTGGTTCGACGCGGATTTGGGGTATGACAGCGGACTTCATCACACAAGTGTATTGCGTTTGCGTTACGGCTGCAATGGTCCTCGTCGGCGTGCCGGCCCGACAGGACGGCAGCAGTTGCTTGTCGGCCAGCAGGAGTCGGCCACGACCGACAGCTTCCAGCGGCGCAACATCTCGTGGGCGGGGCAGTTCTGGCCTTCAGACACACGCCGCCGCAGGTCACAGCCTCCCGTGCTTCGCGCGACGACCGAGTTCGCGAGGGTGGCCGCCCCGCCGGCGACGGTCGCGAAGCTGCGCGGGAAGTGGACTGCGCCGCGCACCCGCCCCGGCCTCTGGCGCGCGGGCGCTGCGGGCCTGTTGCTTTCGGAAGTCGTCCGCACGCGGATCAGCGCACGAATTCGTAGGCGAGCGCGGTGACCGTGCCGCGCCAATAGGTGCGCCTCCCGTCGGGCGTCAACCACGCCACCTCGCCGCTCATCGGCACCTTCATCCCGCCGTGCTCCGCATAGTCCGACCAGCGCCCCTCCCAGGGCGTCATCACGACGCCCTTGCCGACGGTGCGCCCGCGCGCCTCGGCACGCACCGAATCGATCAGACCGGTGCCCGGATCGAAGCGCAGCAGCAGCGCAATGCCGACGGCGCCGTCGGCGAGGGCCACCTGCGCCGAATGCTCGTCGACGGCCGTCCAACGGGCGCCCTGGCTTGGCAGCAGTGCAGTCGGATACCAAGCGGCCTCGGCCACGAAGCGCATGAATTCGCCGTGCGCCACGCCGCCGGGCTCCGGGCTCGTGCCGCGCAGGTCGGTCAGCGAGACGAGACCCAGCACGGCCGGATGCAGGATGCCTTCGCCCGCGACGTAGGCGTCGTGCACGCGCACCGTGAGGCCCGGCGCCATCGCCATGCGTGCATCCCAGACGAAGCCCGGCCGTCGTGTCGTCACGCGCTGCGTCGACGTGAAGGGTATCCACCGGTCCGGCCCCGCGGCCGCCAGGTTGAAAGTGCCGCGATGCTCCAGGCTCAGTGCCGCGACGAGGGGAGCCCCGTCGGCAAGCACGGCCCGGAAGAATCGCTGCACCGGCGGTGGCAACTCGTCGAGATCGCGCCCCGAGTCGAAGCGCGAAGGCAAGGTGGGCCGACGTGCCGCCTCGACTCGTTCGATCAGGGCGCGTGTGCCGGCGTTCCAGCGCCAGGCACCGAAGGCGGCCAGCAGCGCGAAGACGGCCAGCAGCGCGCCGGTCGCCACGGCCATCCACTTGATCCACGTCACCACGGCATTCTCCTCATCGCGGGCTTGCCGAGTGCACCCACCGGACGATCGCGTCGCGCACCGCCTCGTCGCGACCCACCAGCAGATGCCCGCCGTCGTCGTAGCCGATGAACCTGGCACCCGGAATGCGGCTGGCGGTGTACTCGGCGGCCGCGTAGGTGCCGAAGCCATCGTCGCGTGCGCTGATGACCAGCGTCGGCGCACGGATCGTCTCCAGCGCCACGGGCCGCAGGCCCTTGCCCAGGCGCGTGTCGTCGCGCAGACCCAGGGCGCGCTGCGCCACGGGCAGCACGCGCTCGGCCATGGCGTTCACGCGCGCCTGCTCCTGCGCGCTCGCGGCATGGATCAACTCGGGGGGTGTCGCCAGCACATGGCGGAAAACCTGATCACGCGCGACCCGCAAGCCGGTCCAGTAAAGGAAGTCGGAGCCGAGCAGGCGCAGCAGCCATGCGTCCTTGTCGTCGGACACATGCGGTGCCGAGTCGGCGACGCTGCCCGGCTTCCAGGCGATCGGCACCACGAGCACCAGCGCGCTGACGCGATCCGGATGGCGCAGTGCCATCTGCAGCGCGGATGCAGCGCCCGCCGAGACGCCCATCGCCGCGGCCTTGCCTATCCCCAGTGCATCGAGCAGGCACACATGGGCATCGGACTGCGCCTCGGGCGAGGCATCGGCCGGCCGCGGCGTGCGCAGATAGCCGAAGCGCGACATCGCGATCACGCGGATGCCGTCCCGCGTCAGTGGCCGCGCCCAGTCCATGCCCTGGTCGTGGCCGCCGCCGCTGCCGTGGACCATCAGCAGCGGGATGCCAACGCCCGCCTGCTGCACCTCGATCGGACCACAGCGCGTCGTCAGCACGGCGCTGCCCTGCGCGGCGCGTGCGGTGGCCGATGCGAGATCGCGGTTGAACTGCCAGCGCACGGCCACAACGCAGACCACCGTCACGAACAGGCCAGCCCAGAGCACCCGGCGCGAACGCGTCATCACGCCGCGATCTGCCTAGACCAGCACCGCCTGCAGCGGGCGCCGCAGCGACGGCGGCAGCGTCGGCCCACGGCCGAAGCGCACCACCAGATCCGGCCGCCGTCCATCCACGCCGAGGAAGTTGGCGAAGGACGGCCGCAGTGCGGCCACTTCGACCGGCTGGTTCAGGTGCGCGGTGCGCACCCCCAGGGCCGTGGCCTGCAACGCGAAGCGCTCGTAGGCGCGACCGACCGCGATCCATCCCGCCTTGTCGCTGGCCGGACCGACGAAGACCGCGATGCTCGCCGAGCTGCGCACATGCGTGGCGTACTTGTCGTTCTCGCCCTTCTCGGTGAATACGATGCCGAACATCAGGCGGCCGAGCCAAGCAGGCACCGACGGATTGCCGGACGACGCGCCGTACAGGCCGTCGCCCGACCGTACCGCGTCGCTGGCGGAGAATCGGATCCAGGCCTTGAGCTCGTCGACGAAGGCCTTGTCGTTCATCTGCGCGCTGTTGCCCTGCACGACGAACTCCAGGGTCTTCTCGAGCGCCGGTTTGTCCGTGAGCAGGATCATCTGCACGCCGTCGCCGGCCGCTGCCCTTTCGAGCGCACGCAGATCGTCGCCCGAGAGCGGCCGACCGTCGTATTCGGCGCGCGTGGATTGACGCTGCGGAATCGCCTGGAACAGCGGCGAGGCCTGCTCCGCTGCAGGCTCAAGCGCAATGCGCAGCGCGTTGCGCGCGTCGTCGAAACGCGCCAGCGCCGCGAGCCCGTGCGCGCGCGCCGCGTGCACCAGGTTCTCGGCCGCGCAGCCCAGTGAGACGAACAGGTGATGGTCGTCGGGATCGACAGCCGGGCAGCGACGCGCCAGGTCGGGCAGGATGGTGATCTCGTGCGGCTCGATGCCGAACCTCCAACACTGCGTGTTGTGGCTCGACGGCGCGAGCGTCGCGTATCGCACCAACTCGCGCCTCACGGCAGCCGCGTCGCCGCGATCGACCGCGCCGTGGCGCCACAGGTCCCGCACGGCATCCTCGTACGGCGGCGCCACGGCCTGCTGCGTACACCCATGAAACAGCGCAGGTGCGCCCATAGCCATCGATGCCGCGCCGAATTGCCTTCGTGTGACCATGACCGAAAACCTCACGCGAAACCCTGTTCCACGAGCGGCGGACCTCCATGCGGTGAGTGCACGCATCGTAGGCTGCTGCTGCGATGCCGCGTTGATGCACCTCAGTCTGCGCGCGATGCACCAAGCAGGGGCATGTATCGGCTTCGGACGCGCACGCATCGCGTGCGTTTTCGAATGCCCGGCGGTTGATCGACCACGGTCGCGTCTGATCGGGCTGTTGCGCTCAGCCACTGGCGGCGGTGGTGTCAGCGCCGCGACTTCGCGCTGCGATGACTGCTTCGCGGCTGGCAATCTCGCGCGTCGGGTGCCCGGTTTGGGTCGGGCCTGCCGGCCGATGCGGTGAACTCGCAGCCTGGAACCGGTCGTCCAGATTGATATTCCCGGTCAGCTGACCTACGCTGGAGACGGTCCCGGCCAGAAACTGGTGCTCCCGACCGTCCGTTGTGGGTGCGTCTGTCCCCGCACCGTTGCGCGTGCCAGGCGTCTGGCTATCTGTTCGCGAATATCGGCATCAGGCGCCTGCAATCCAAGCCCTTGCCTCCAGAGCTAGGTCGTGATAGACAGGTCACTGTGACTAGAAAAGAACCAACCTTGGCAGTACCGACCGCGCAGCCTCCGCGCAGTCGCTGGCGCCTTCAAGATGCTAAGGCGCGATTCAGCGAGCTCGTGCGCATGGCGCACAGCGATGGGCCGCAGCACGTCACGTTGCATGGCCGCGATGCGGTGGTGGTTGTCGATGCAGACGAATTCAAACGCCTGAAGGGCGCGCGAACCGGCGAGTTGCTGATCGAGGCTCTGCAAGCTTCGCCACATCGCCAGATCGAGATCGAACCACGCCGTTCTTCGATGCCAGTGCGGGCGGTCAAGTTGTGAGTGGTTGGCTGCTCGATACCAATGTGATTTCGGAGTTGCGTCGACCGCGCCCCAGTGCGCGGGTGCGAAGCTTCATTGCGAGCCAACGGCTTGATGACCTGTTCGTCAGTACCGTTACTTTCGCCGAAATCCGCTTCGGTATCGAGGCAGTCGGCGATCCGATTCGACGCGCCGAACTGAATGACTGGCTGCTGCACAGAGTTCGGCCCATGTTCGATCAGCGCGTACTGGAGGTTTCCGAGGATGTCATGTTCAAGTGGCGCCTCCTCGTTGAAGAGGGCCGCAAAGTCGGCCATACGTTTTCGCAGCCCGACCTGATCATCGCGGCAACCGCCCTGCAACATGGGCTCACGGTCGTGACCCGCGATACCGGCGACTGCAAGCTCGCGCGAGTCCCGTTGTTGAATCCGTGGGTCGACGAGTCGTTGTGACTTCGTTCCCTGCCTGGCTCGGCGGCGAAGACGGGGCCGGGGCTCAACGAAATGGAATGGCAGCTTTGGAGCCGTCGATTTGCATGACTGACTGACCGGGTCGTCATGCATAGATTTGCATGACGTGGCCTATGCCTAGATCTCAACTATGTGCAGTTGCCTTGGGGTGGAACGCTGCGGGCCTTGCTCCCCGGTGGCCACCCAAACTCCCCCACCCATGGCCACCTC
>JACZKT010000056.1 GCA_014859905.1 Rubrivivax sp. | reverse complement strand
ACACGGCGCGGGCGCAGCGGCGGCCGCCGGATCGGAAATCGCAACCCGCTGCGTGCGAGGCGCGTGGCGCGCCTCGCTGGCCGGCCCACGAGGCCCCAGCCGCACGCGTGACAGGTGCACTCCTTGATCCAGGTCAGTGGGCGCCTCGGCAATGGGTGGACGTTCCTGGGCGCCTGGCCCATAGTGAATTTGTGTAAGTGACGCGGCCGGCCCATGGTCGGCAAGGGGGTCCGCAATGACCAAGTGGGTTGCAGTGCTGCTCATGGCACTGCTGATGGCTGGATGCGGTGGAGCAGACGACCCCGCAAAGGGAGCGGTGGAGTTTGCAGGCCGGATGCGCGCAGCCGGCGTGGTCGCAACGAGCGAGTCCACTTCAAGCACGGTGACCGCCGATATGACGCTGGACTGGGCCGAGTACAACTTTGCCGACCTGTTCCCCAAGGCCCTGGGCCAGCGCTTCCCGGATATCGAGTACCTGGGTGTCGTGTACAACGCGCGCGCCTATGTCGGGCCCTGGGGCACGAGGTATCTCGGCATCACCCCCGACGGCAGGATCTTCGGGCTCGGCGACTTCACGAACGACGTCCTGCAGCAGTTCGACGATGTCGATTACTGGGCGGCGCGGGTACTGGCCGACCAGTGCAAGGTCAGCCCCGACAGCTGTGGCACGGTGAGCCTCGCCGCGGGCGGCGAGATCAGCCTGAACGACGGCGTGAGCCTGCTGGTTCTGGAAGGCAGCGGGAGCGGGGACATGGCCGTCTACGCCCGGGCCTCAGGGGGCCAGCCGGGGCAGATCGTCGGGGAATCGCGCCTTGTCTCCTACCACTACACGATCACGTCGAACGAATTCAGGCGCGGCGGGCTCACTGCGCCGATGCGGGTCAGCATACCGGTCGCGGCCGCGCTGGTTCCGCCTCATGCCGATCCCACCGACTTCGACGTGCAGGTCTACAACCCGCAAACGCAGGAGTGGAAATGGGTGGACG
This sequence comes from Rubrivivax sp., assembly GCA_014859905.1. GTDB lineage: Bacteria > Pseudomonadota > Gammaproteobacteria > Burkholderiales > Burkholderiaceae_C > Rubrivivax. The sequence goes on along the minus strand of JACZKT010000056.1, from coordinate 3,712 downwards.
GCTGGGCTGTTTTCGAGCCGGGGACGAATACGGTCTCATTCTGGGCCGATCACTTCTCCGAATACCGGGTCGTGCACAGTGTACCCAGTGACCAGGAGCGCTATTCGAGGTGGCGTGTAAATTATGACAACTTCAGTATCATCTATTACACGCCCAAAGCAGATACTTTCGGCACGGAGTTCCTCTTCGCGCCGCCACCGGATGCATCTTGGCGCCCCGTGGGCGGGGGTGTCGAATCCCATCCCGAGATCTGGAACTATGTCGAAGACCTGAACAAGGCCCTGGACACATCGCTAAGCTACTATCTGACGATTCAGACATCCACTCAGAAAAAGCTCTTCGGCAAACCGGCATCCGCACCTTTCGTGCGCGTCACCCATCTTCCGGCGAGTACCTCTGGAGGTGAATCGAAGTGGGGCATGATGCGTATTGCAACGACTCTCAATGATTATTCAGAACTCAGAAGAACCGCCACCCACGAGCTATTCCACGTGCTGAGCGATCAGTACTATACGGTCTTCGGTGCCGCTTACAACCGCTGGTTCTTCGAGGCCAGCGCGGATCTCTGGACAAGCCGAGCGCTCGGGATGACGCGGGAGCAACAGAGAGCTTACCTCGGCAGGGAGATGGTGCGCTATCTGAAGGTTTCACTCGATGCCAGCGACGAAAGCAGCTATTACGCTGCGGCTGATTTTCTGGATTGGCTCGAGAAGAAAACGGGCAGAGCCATCGTTGCCGACGTCATGTTTTCCGACTACTTCAATGATCTCTCGGGACTCGACGCGATCGTGAGTGCCACGGGCACCAGTCTCTCGGATTATTACGTTGAATATGTGCTCGGATCTTCGATAGGAAGCCATGACTTCGCGGTTCCCCTGGTGGAGAGTGTGGATGCCTTGACGAACGGCAATCCCGGGGTGCGCGAGAAGATTCAGCTACGGCACCTCAGTGCCACTGGCAAGGGGTTGCGGACCGATCTCGCGGTCGATGGCCTGCTGGTGGTGAGTTCCGACCGTTCGGCGCCGGGATGCACCTTGAAGACATTTTCCTACGCCAGTGACAAGCCTTTTGTGTCTGATACCACGAAATACCTGGAGCTGGACACTCCAGCCGGAAAGCCAATTGTCGTCAAGCACTTCGGCAAACCCGGAACGGCTGGTGTCACCAACTCTGGCTTCTTCCAGATAATTATCAACTCCAGTGTGACCGACAGTCAGCATCAAGAATACGAACTCGATGCTTACCTCCTTGTGCCTCCGGTAATGCAGATCAGCAATGGCCGGGTCGACTTTTCCCACGGCGTCGCGTATTCATCCGCGCAGGCACCGATCGCTGGTTTCAATGTCTATTTGAATGGACAGAAGCTGAATTCCTCCCTTCTTCCCGTGGCGGCACACGTCTTCTTCGATTCACCTATCCAGGCCGGTTCGAACGTGGTCGTGACCGTGGTGGACAAGTACTCCAATGAATGGCCCGAAGTGCCACGCGCAAGTGTACCATTGCATTGTTCGATGGCCATCCACACAAACGTCGTGCTTCACAACCGCGTAATTGGCTACGATGATTTGATTGAAGGATTCGATCACTACTTCGATTCCCCAACTCCAGGAGACTTTTCGAGCCCTGTATTTAGTGTGAATTGGAGTTCGGACGGTTTTTTCGATCGAACTGATGTAGGCTCTCTCCGGTTCGAAGTCAGCGCCGATCAGACACATATTCTCAGTTTTTCAGGCAGCTTGAGAGAATCTTACCTGCTTCGCGGCGATTCCTACTATTGGCAGGCGTCTGGTGGAAATCTGCCTATTCATCTGGAGGGTGGAAGAGCGATAGCCGTGCTTCGAGGAGCGGCAGCGTGCAGCGCGATTTCGAAACTGGAGTACAAGACCTATGCTGCGGATGGATCCCTGCATGACGATCTGAAGTCGTTCTCCTGCGACGAAGCCAGTTCGGTCAGAATCGTATGTGAGTAAGGGCGCCCGGCCAGGTCTGCGCTGCAGGGCGCCAAGCCTGGGGAATCCCTGGGCCCGCTGACCGATCGACCACGTCGTGAAAGCAGCGGCGATCGACACGCTGCAAGGGGCGGGCGGCCCGGAGTTCCAGTCGTCGCGTGGCCAGACGGTGCAGGCTCACCTGAGCGGCCCCTTCGGCGCCATCGGTGACCGGATCGATCGGCTTGGTGGAGGAAGTGGCCCGCAGGAAGCTCGAGGACATGGCCAAGGGCGCGGGCGCCCAGGCGCGGAAGCGTCTGGTCGAGAAGCTCGAGGGGCTGGCCGGCAAGCGAGGGCCGACGGGCATGGACCGGCCTCGCACGGCGTGGGTCGACGACCGCGCCCGTATTTCCCGCAGCTTGCCCCCGCAGCCACCCGCCGCCTAGACTGCGGCGCACCATGCAAGCTGCCCAGAGCGAACTGCTTACGCGCGTCGGCCCCGGCACAGCCTGCGGCGAACTGCTGCGCCGCTACTGGCAGCCGGCAGCGCTGCTCGACGAGTTCGACCCCGCGCTCGACCCTGCCATGCGTGAGCGGCCCTTGAAGGCGGTGCGTCTGCTGGGCCAGGACCTGGTGCTGTTCCGCGACGGCGCGGGCGCGGACGCCAAATGGGGCCTGCTCGACCGCGACTGCCCGCATCGCGGCGCCGACCTCAAGTTCGCGCGCCACGAACCCGAGGGCATCCGCTGCCCCTTCCACGGCTGGAAGTTCGCCACCGACGGCCGCTGCCTGGACACGCCGGCCGAACCGCCGGGCAGCACGCTGTGCCAGCGCGTGCGCCAGCGCAGCTACCCGGTGCGGCTGCAGTCGGGCGTGCTCTTCGCCTACCTCGGCCCCGAGGGCAGCACGCCGCCCGAACTGCCGGCCTTCGACTGCTTCATGGCACCGGCCACGCACAGCTTCGCCTTCAAGGGGCTGTGGCGCTGCAACTGGCTGCAGGCGGTGGAGGTGGGCATCGACCCCGCGCACCCGTCCTTCCTGCACCGCATGCTCGACGACGGCGACGGTGACGACGCCCGCGCCTACGGCCGCCAGTTCCGCGCCGCCAGCGTGGGCCAGGTGCGCGGCGAGCGCTGGCCGATGACGCGCGTGATGCGCGAGTTCTGCAGCCCCGAGATCCGCTTCGACGAAGTCGCCCCCGGCCTGACGCGGCTGACCACGCTGCGCGCCATCGACGCTCAGCTGAGGCACGTGCGCGTCACGCACTCGGTGTTCCCGCACACCTTCGTCATCCCGCTGTCCGAAACCGTGACCATCACGCAGATGCACGTGCCGGTGGACGACACGCGCACCTACTGGTATTCGTTCTTCACCAGCTTCGCCGGGCCGCTGGACAAGGAAACCATGCGCCGCCAGCGCCTGGCCGGCGTTTCGCTGCCCGACTACGTGCCGAGGAAGGGCCGCCACGACGACTGGGGCTTCAGCGCCGACGAGCAGCGCACGCGCACCTACCTCGGCCTGGGCGAGGAAGACATCAACCTGCACGACCAGTGGGCGGTGGAGAGCATGGGCGCCATCCAGGACCGCACGCGTGAACACCTGGGCAGCAGCGACAAGGTCATCATGGCCAACCGCCGCCTGCTGCTGAAAGCCATCGACACCGTGCGCGCGGGAGGCACGCCGCCGATGGCGCTGTCGGCCGCCGAGGCCGTGGCACTGGCCGGCCCGGACACCATGGACTGCATCGCGCCGGCCGATCGCTGGCAGGCCTTCTGGCAGGAGGC
>JACZKT010000567.1 GCA_014859905.1 Rubrivivax sp. | reverse complement strand
GCCGGTGAGCGACCCGAACCACGCCGCCGCGGCCAGGCCGATGCCGCCGCGCAGCACGGTGCGGCGGGCCGGGTCGCTGACGTCGTGGATGCTGGGGTTGGAGGAGCAGTTGCTGTCCTCCATCGTGGCAAAGTCCTTGGGCATGGTGTGCAGTGTCGGCGCCTGGAAGGCCGCCATTCTGGCCTCGTCCGGGCGCGGCGCGCGTACAGTGCGGTCGCGGCGCAAGCTGCAACCGTCGCAAGGAGTGCTCCATGGCTTCGTACCCTCGACTCACGGTTCGCGATCTGCGTGTGCGCGCGGTCAACGTGCCGATGCGGCTGCCCCTGCAGACCAGCGTCGGCACCATCCACATGGCCCCGCTGGCCTTGATCGACCTCGCCACCGAGGAGGGCGTGACGGGCACCACCTATCTCTTCTGCTACACGCCGCTGGTTCTCAGGCCGGTGGTCCAGTTGCTGGAGAACCTGTCGCCCCTGATCAAGGGCGCTGCGGTCGCGCCTTTCGAGCTTGAGAAGAAGCTCCAGGGCCAGTTTCGGCTCCTGGGAGCCAAGGGGGTGGCGGGCATGGCGATGGCCGGCATCGACATGGTGGCCTGGGATGCGCTCGCCCGCGCCCACGGCGTGCCACTGGCGCGGCTGCTCGGCGGCGAGCCGCGCCCGATACCGGCCTACAACAGCTGCGGCCTGGGGATGATCGGCTGCGAGCGCGCGGCCGTCGAAGCCCAGCAGCTGGCGGACCCGGGCTTTGCCGCGATCAAAGTGAGGTTGGGTTATCCCGACGCGAAGACGGATCTCGAGGTGGTGCGCTCCGTTCGCCACGCGCTTGGCGAGCGCGTCCAGCTGATGGCCGACTACAACCAGGCGCTTTCCGTTCCCGAAGCCATCCAGCGCACCGCAGCGCTGGCGGGCGAGGGCCTGTCGTGGGTGGAGGAGCCGACGCTTGCCGACGACTTCGAGGGACACGCCAGCATCCGGCGCAAGGCTTTGATGCCGATCCAGATGGGAGAGAACTGGTGGGGGCCGCACGAGATGGCCAAGGGCGTGGCGGCCGGCGCCAGCGACCTCGGCATGCCGGACGCGATGAAGATCGGCGGCGTCACGGGCTGGCTGCGGGCCGCTGCCATCGCCGAGTCGGCGGGCCTGCCTATCTCCAGCCATCTGTTTCCGGAGGTCAGCGCCCACCTGCTCGCGGTGTCGCCGACCGCTCATTGGCTGGAGTATGTCGACTGGGCCGATGCGGTGCTGCAGGAGCCGGTCAGGGTCGAGAACGGCCGGGTCACGGCTGCCGACGGGCCCGGCTGCGGCATGTCGTGGGACGAGGCCGCGGTGCAACGCTACCTCGTGGCCTGAGCAACCGTCAGAGCTTCTCGGTCTCGCCGGCCCGTGGCTGCCACTTCATCAATCGGCGCTCCACCTTGCCCACCGCCGCGTCGAGCACCAGCGCGAAGGCGGTGAGCACCAGGATGCCGGCCATCACGGTGTTGATGTCGAAGGTGCCTTCGGCCTGCAGGATGAGGTAGCCCACGCCCTGGCTCGAACCCAGGTACTCGCCGACCACCGCGCCGACGAAGGCCAGGCCGACGCTGGTGTGCAGGCTGGAGAAGACCCAGCTCGTCGCGCTGGGCAGGTAGACGTGGCGCAACAGCTGCTTCGGGCCGGCGCCGAGCATGCGTGCGTTGGCCAGCACCACCGGGCTCACTTCCTTGACGCCCTGGTAGACGTTGAAGAAGACGATGAAGAACACCAGCGTCACGCCCAGGGCCACCTTGCTGGCGATGCCGAGGCCGAACCAGACCGAGAAGATCGGCGCCAGGATGATGCGCGGCATCGAGTTGGCGGCCTTGATGTAGGGCTCGAGGATGCCGCTGGCCAGCGGGCTCAGCGCCAGCCACAGCCCGGCGCCGAGGCCCATCGCGGAGCCGATGCCGAAGGCCAGCAGCGTCTCGGTCAGCGTCACCAGCAGGTGGCGGTAGATGTCGGCCTCGGTCACGAACCAGGTCCAGATGCGGGCCAGGATCTTGACCGGTTCGCCGAAGAAGAACGAGGCCTGGCGGTCGTTGTCGAACATGAAGTTCGGCAGCAGACCCGGCGTCGTCATCAGGTGCCAGAAGGCGAAGACCGCCAGCAGCAGGGCGGCCTGCCAGGGCCACAGATGCTTGGGGGCTCTCATGCGGGCCGCCCCGGCGTGCTGCCCGCGGGCTGGCGAAGGGGCCCGATCGCGGCCGCACCCTCACCCCAACCCTCTCCCGCAGGCGGGAGAGGGAGCAAGTCAGCACCCCCTCTCCCCCGTACCCGGGGGAGAGGGTTGGGGTGAGGGGGTGTAGCGAAGCGAGTCCGCAACTGGTCGGCCATCCTCATGCCACTTTCAGCTGCTGGGCGTAGCCCTTGAGCACTTCTTCGCGCAGCTGCGCCCAGATGGCGGCGTGCAGGGCCACGAAGCGCGGCGTCATCTTCACCTCGGCGACGTCGCGCGGGCGCGGGATGTCGATCGTGAACTCGCCGATCAGCCGCGCCGCCGGCCCGGCGCTCATGATCACGACGCGGTCGCTCATGGCGATCGCTTCGTCGAGGTCGTGGGTGATGAACAGCACCGCCTTCTTCTTGCGTGCCCACAGTTCGAGGACCTCGTTTTCCATCAGCTGCCGGGTCTGGATGTCCAGCGCCGAGAAGGGCTCGTCCATGAGGATGATGTCGGGGTCCAGCGCCAGCGTCTGCGCCAGGCTGGTGCGCTTCCTCATGCCGCCCGAGAGCTGGTGCGGGTAGCGGTCGCCGAAACCGCCCAGGCCGACGCGGCGCAGCCATTCGTCGGCCTGCGCACGGGCCTCGTTCATCGACAGCTGGCCGCGGAACTCCAGCCCTGCCATGACGTTGGCCTGCGCCGTACGCCAGGGCATCAGGCTTTCGGCCTGGAACATGTAGCCGGCACGGGTGTTGATGCCCGCCAGCGGCTGGCCGAAGACGTGCACGCTGCCGGTGCTGGGCTGCAGCAGCCCGGCGGCGACGTTGAGCAGCGTGCTCTTGCCGCAGCCGGTGGGGCCGACGACGGAGACGAATTCGCCGGCACCGACGGTGAGCGTGATGCCCTGCACCGCGGTGTAGCGCTGGCCGGGGTCGTCCTTGCTGACGAAGGTGCAGGCGACACCCTCCAGCTTCAGTGCCGGCGGCCTCATCAAAGGGCCGCCAGCCGGGTGCTGCCGGCGCCGCTGCGGCGCGGCTGTGTGAGGGCGCCGATCAACCACAGCGCCGCCACCAGCGCGGCCATCGCCGCCGCCTGTTGCAGCCGCGTCAGCAGGTGGGCGTGCCACAGGAAGGCGCTGGTGCCGC
>JACZKT010000566.1 GCA_014859905.1 Rubrivivax sp. | reverse complement strand
CAGACGGCGGCGCGCAACATGCTGGGGCAGCGCGAGCCGTTCGACATGGTGCCGTTCTTCTGGACCGAGCAATACGACTTCAGCCTGGCCTACGTCGGGCACGCCGAACACTTCGACAAAGTCGAGATCGACGGCACGCTGGCGGCACGCGACTGCAAGCTCAGCTACAGCCGGGACGGCAAGAGGCTGGCCGTTGCCGTCGTGCACCGCGATCTCGAAGGCCTGCGCTGCGAAGTCGAGTTCGAGCGCGCAATCGCCGCAAGCGCGTGACCGACCCGCACCACGCCAACCCCTCTCTTCAGGAGCCGATCATGGACGACACGATGTACCCCGAAGCAACGGTCGAGTTGTATCGCCAGCGCCAGGCACTGGCTCCGGCTGCCACTGCGGCATTCAAGGCCTTCGGAGAAGCCGTCTTTGCCGACGGTGCGTTGCCGAGCAAGACGAAGGAGCTGATCGCCATCGCCGTGGCCCATGTCACGCAGTGCCCGTATTGCATCCGCGGCCACACCAAGAGCGCCTTGCGCAAGGGCGCGACACAGCAGGAGATCATGGAAGCGATCTGGGTCGCCGCCGAGATGCGTGCCGGGGGCGCCTATGCACACTCGAACCTGGCGCTCGACACCATGAACCAGGTGGCGGCAAAGAACGGTGGCCAGGCTGCCTGAACCGGCGTGTACCCCCAGCACACCACTTCGACCGAGTCTCGATGAGCACGCGCATTGCCGCCGGCCAGGTCAGGCTCAAGCGCGCCTACGAAGCAGCCGCATCGAGCGACGGGCTGCGCGTGTTGGTCGATCGACTCTGGCCGCGTGGTGTCACCAAGGACGCCGCGGCGGTGGACTTGTGGCTGAAGGATCTGGCGCCTAGCACCGAGTTGCGAAAGTGGTTCGGCCATGATCCGGCGCGCTGGCCGGAGTTTCAGCGCCGCTATGGCGAGGAAGTGCGCACGCACGCCGAAGCGTTCGAGCAACTGCGCGACGTGGCACGCAAGCAGCGGGTCACGCTCGTCTTTGCCGCCAAGGACGAAGACCACAACGACGCGGTCGTCTTGCGCAGCCTGCTGCTGGGTGCTGGCAGGGCCGAATAGGCGATTCGGAGCCTTCAGCAGGTCTCGATCCCCGCGATGGGTCGAAGGCCAGGTTGGCCCTGCTTGTGGACTCGGTCTGTTGGACGAAAATGCACAGCTTGCCCGGGTCACGCCACTCGAGTTCATGAAGCCCGCCATCGACGACCTGCCGCCACGAGCACGCGAGAGCCTTTGTCGTGGCTGCACACGAGGTCGCGATGTCGAGTGCTGATCCGGGGCCGGGCCAGGATGGCCGCAACGGCCTGACGGCGCCTGCCGAGTTGCCCGGGCTGGCCGACTTTTCGCCGGCCTATTTCGGCATGGTCATGGCCACCGGCATCGTCTCGCTGGCCGCGCACATGCTGGGCTGGCCAGCCATCGCCAAAGCGCTGTTCATGCTCAACATCGCCGCCTACGCGGTGCTGTGGTGCCTGACGCTGATGCGCTTGCTGCGATTCACGCGCCGCTTCTTTGCCGACATGGCCGACCACCTGCGCGGCCCCGGCTTCTTCACCACCGTCGCCGGCACGGCGGTGCTGGGCACCCAATGCATCGTCATCGCCGGCAGCTATCGGGCCGGCGTCGCGGCCTGGGCGCTGGCCGGTTTGTTGTGGTTCGTGCTGACCTACACCATATTCACGGCGTTCACGATCAAACAGCACAAACCCAGCTTGGACAAGGGCATCAGCGGGGCCTGGCTGCTGGCCGTGGTGGCACCGCAGTCGATGGCCGTGCTCAGTGCGCTGCTGGCCACGCACACCGCGCAGCCCTACAAGCTGGAGCTGAATTTCCTGGCGCTGTCGATGTGGCTGTGGGGCGGCATGCTCTACATCTGGATGATGTCGCTGGTCTTCTACCGCTACACCTTCTTCCCGCTGTCGCCCGGCGACCTGTCGCCGCCGTACTGGATCAACATGGGTGCGATGGCCATTTCCACCTTGGCCGGCTCCCTGCTCATCCTCAATGTCGGAGATGCACCGTTCCTGGCCTCGCTGCTGCCGTTCATCAAGGGCTTCACGGTGTTCTATTGGGCAACCGGCACCTGGTGGATCCCGATGCTGCTGGTGCTGTGGGTGTGGCGCCACGTCTACCGCCGCTTTCCGCTGCGTTACGACCCGCTGTACTGGGGCGCGGTCTTTCCGCTGGGCATGTATGCCGCCAGTACCCATCAGATGATCGAGGCCATGGGCAGCGGCTTCGACTTCATGGCCTTCGTGCCGCGGGTCTTTCTGGTGGTCGCGCTGTTGGCCTGGGTGGCCGCCTTCGCCGGCTTGGTACTCAGTCTGATGCGCCGCGCGCGGGGCGCGCTCGTTCGGCGGTAGTGCCGACACTGCACCATCCGATCGCGATGAATCCGCACACCTGGCTGGTCTATTTCCTGGCGGCGGTCGGCCTTTCGCTGTCGCCCGGCCCGAACAGCCTGCTTGCGTTGACCCACGGCGCCTTGCACGGTCGCCGCAAGACGCTGTTCACGATCTTCGGCGGTGCCTTCGGTTTTGTGGTCGTGATGGCGCTGTCGATGTTCGGCATCGGCGCCTTGCTCGAGACTTCGCTGGTCTGGCTGACGGTGCTCAAGTGGCTGGGCGGCGCCTACCTGGTGTGGCTGGGCGTGCAGGTGTGGCGCGCGCCGCCGATCGATGTCGACATGACCGCCAGCGCCGCACCGCGCCGCGGCCGCTCGATGTTCAGCCAGGGGGCGTTGTCGGCGATGACCAACCCCAAGGCGATCTTGTTCTTCGCTGCTTTCCTGCCGCAGTTCATCGATCCTGCGCGCAACCTCTTCGTCCAGTTCGTCGTCATGGCCGGCACCTTCGTGCTCATCGAGATCGGCACTGAATGGCTGATCGCCAGCCTGGCGCACCGCATCAAGCCCTGGCTGCAACGTGTTGGGCGGCGCTTCAACCAGGTCTGCGGCGCGCTGTTCGCGGCAATCGGCGTCGCCTTGCCGCTGCGTGGCTGAACGATGGCGGGCCGCGCCCCGCCATCGGGTCAGAACGCGACCAGCAGCTCAGCCGGCGGCCGGCGGCTGATAGCTGCCTACCTCGGCGCGAAAGCCAACGGCCAGCCGGTTCCAGCCGTTGATCGTGATGATGGCCAGCGTGAGATCGACCATCGCCTTCTCGTTGAACTCCGCTTGCACCTGCGCGTACAGCGCGTCGGGCAGGTCGTTCGTCGCGACCAGGGTGACCGCCTCGGCCCAGGCCAGCGCGGCACGCTCGCGTGGCGAGTACAACGGCGCCTCGCGCCACGCCGCCAGCAGGTGCAGGCGTTGCTCGGTTTCGCCGGCGGCCCGTGCGTCCTTGCTGTGCATGTCCAGGCAATACGCGCAGCCGTTGATCTGCGACACGCGCATCTTGACCAGTTCCAGCAGCGAATGTTCCAGTCCGGAACCACGCACACAGGTCTCCATGCCGAGCATGGCCTTGAAGGCGGCGGGGGACACCGCCTTGTAATCCAGTCGAGGGCTCATGACGAACTCCTTGCAGCGTGAGCAGCGGGCGTGGCTTGGCGCCAGCGCCGTGCCGGGCCGGGCAATGGAGCGATGATGTACACCATGTCAGGATCGAAGATGCGGAGCAAGCAGATGGATGCCATCAAGCCGGCCGACTGGGACCCCCGGTCGCAAGACGTGCTCGACGACCCGATTGCCGCCTACGATGCGATGCGTGATCGATGTCCGGTCGCCCACAGCGACTATCTGTGGTGGTCGCTGTTTCGTCATGAGGATGTCATGCGCGTGCTGCAGGACCCCGACACCTTCAGCAACGCGGCCTCGAATCATCTTTCCATCCCGAACGCGATGGACCCGCCGGAGCATACGCCGTACCGGCAGATCGTCGAGAGCTACTTCGACGCTGAACAGATGGCCGCGTTCGAGCCAGTGTGCCGGGGCATCGCCGAGGCGCTGGTGAGCGGGCAGCGCCGAGCTGAGGCCTTCGAACTGATGACCGCTTTCGCGCAGCCGTTCGCACTGCGCATCCAGTGCGCCTTCATGGGTTGGCCCGACACCCTGCATGAACCGTTGCGCGAATGGATCGGCAAGAACCACCGTGCCACACGAGCGGGCGACCGCTCGGCCATGGCGCAGATCGCTGTCGAATTCGACGGCCACATCAAGCAGCAGCTCGTGGTGCGCCGCGATGCGGGTGACCAGGCTGCCGACGATGTGACCTACCGGCTTCTGCAAGAGCACATCCATGGTCGACCGCTGAGCGACGAGGAGATCGTCAGCATCGTGCGCAACTGGACAGTCGGCGAACTGGGCACGATCGCGGCCAGCGTTGGCATCCTCGTGCACTACCTCGCCACCCATGCGTCACTGCAGGCCGAACTGCGGCGCCAGCCAGACAATCTGGCCGCTGCCATCGACGAAATTCTGCGGCTTCACGCGCCACTGATCGCCAACCGCCGCGTCACCACCCGCCCGGTCGAGATCGGCGGACGAAAGCTCGACGCGGGCGAGCGCCTGACGCTGATCTGGGCTGCCGCCAATCGCGATGACGCCGTGTTCGGCGACCCCGATGCCTTCGATCCCCAACGCAACCGCGACCACAACCTGCTCTACGGCGCCGGCGTGCACGTCTGCCCGGGGGCGCCGTTGGCCAGGCTGGAACTGCGCGTGCTGATGAAGGCACTACTGACCGGCACGAGCCACATAAGCCTTGTTTCGAACCCGCCACCCGAACTTGCGGCGTTTCCGGCCAGCGGCTTTTCGTCTTTGCAGGTGCGCCTGCAGTAGTCAGCAAGCACGTCCCGCGGCTGCCCCGCCGGGCGACCCCCGATCGGGCCGAGTTGCCGCGGGTGGTGGACTGCGCAGCGGCCGTTGCCGCGGCGCCGGTCAACTTCAAGCCTGCGCATTGGGCGACCGGCGCCCGGCGCAGTCACTCGGCTGGCCCGGCGCCGGCCGCGTATCGGCAGTCATGGCCCGCCGAATCGCCGTCGCACCCAGGGCGATGGCCAGAAGCACAAGGCCGATGCCGGCGTCGCGCTGGTCGTTCTGCAGGTAGTTCACGCACAGCTGCTGCGGCGTGTCCAGGTATAGCATGCCGGCGGTGGCGGTCATCCAGGCGACGTTGCCGACCAGGAACAGCAGCACTTCGGGGTCGAGCCGGCGCCAGCTGTCGGCCAGCAGCCAGCCGGCCAGCCACCAGCTGGCGACCTTGGCCGCGGCGACGCACGGCGACATCAGCGACAGGTCGAGCAGCGACGGCAACATCCAGCTGGCAGCCACCAGGCTGGTCAGGGTGGCGCCCGTCCAACCGCGCCAGTCCAGCCGGTGCACGAAGGCGATCCGCAGCCCCAGCCGCTGCACCGCCCAGCCGGCGGCGAACAGCAGCGGAAACTCCAGCAGCATGTGCAGCGACATGCGGCCTTCCAGCGTGTGGCGCAGCGCCGGCCACAGCAGCAGCAAGGGCAGCGCGGCCAGCAGCGACCACAGCGCCCTCGGCGAGAGCGTGGCGCGGCGCGTCATCGTCCCGTCAGCTCGCGTGCCGCGGCCAGTGCACGCGGCCACTCGTCGAAGCCGAACAGCCCACGCAGCCGGCCTTGTCGATCGAGCAAGTGGATGTCGCCGTTGTGCACGAAGCCGCCTGCGCCATCGGGTATGGCCACCACGCCCAAGCTGCGCAGCAGCGATCGCGAGTCGGCTTCGCTGGCCGGCACTGCAAACCGCCAATGCACTTCCTGCGCGCCCCACTGCGCGGCGGCGTGCTGCAGTTGCGGCACACCGTCGTGCACCACGTCGAACGACACCGACAGCAGTTGCACGCCGCGGTAGGCCGGGTCGTGGTGGCCGCGGACGATCAGCTGGCGCTGCATCTGCTGGTACTCGCTGCCCAGCGCCCGGCACAAGCCCGGGCAGCGCGTGTAAATGAAGTCGACCAGGTAGGCCGCCGGCGCCGCGCTGTCCGCATGCCACGGGGCCGGTGCGTCGCTGCCGTCCGCATGGCGCAGCGTTACCACGGGCGCCCGCAATTCGCCCGCGGCGACCTCCATCTGGCGCTGGCCTTCGAAGGTCCAGACATCGAAGCCGCTGGTCTGGCGCCACGCGCCCCAGATGAAGGCCACGCCGAGCGCCAGGCACAGCAGCGCGCTGCACCATCGCGACAAGGTTTCGGATGGTCGTGCCGGGTGCATGACGCCGTGTCTGCTACTTCAGCGCAGCCAGGCCGGCATCACCGTTGTACGGCTCGGCCTGCGCTTCGGTGTCCTTGCGCACCTGCGCGACGGTGTCGGCCGTGACCGCGTCGGCCTGGTTGCCCCAGGCGCCGCGAACGTGCGTCAGCACGGCGGCGATCTCGGCGTCCTGCAACTGGTCCTTGAAGGCCGGCATCGCGCCGTTGTAGGTGTTGCCCTTGACGGTCATCGTGTTGTTGACGCCATGCAGCACGATGGCTGCGACGGTGTGTGCCTTGCCCGCCACCCATTCGGAGCCGGCCAGCGGCGGGAAGACACCCGGCAAGCCCTGGCCGCTGGCCTGGTGGCAGGCCGCGCAGCGGGCAGTGAACACGGCAGCGCCATCCACCGCGGCGCCCCCGGCAGCCGGTGCCGGGCCTTGCAGGTCGGCCACGGTGCGGCTGTCGCCCCAGGCCGGCGCATTGTTCATCGTGGTGCGCGCGATATAGACGACGCCGAAGGCGAACAGCACCGCGGTGAGCAGGATCACGAACCACGGCATCGGGTTCGTGCCCTCCACCGGCTCGGGGTTCTCGCGCTGCTGCTGGGTGTGGATTTCAGGCTCGCTCATGGCGTGGCCCCTGAAGCCGCCGACACGGCTGGCGCCGCCACGACGGACTGGCTCCGGTTCAGCGACTGCAGGTATCTGACGAGGTCCAGCGCCTCGGGCCGCGCCACCACAACCTGCCCGGCTGGCGCGGCGCCGGGCGGCAGCTTGAGCACGCGGTCTTCCTTGTCGGCCTTGGCCTTGAGCTCGAAGAGAAATGGAAACGCCGGCATGATGCTGCCGGGCACATAGGCGCGCGGCTGGTACAGGTGGCCCAACTGCCAGTCTGCGCTCGGCTGGCGCACACCGATGTTCATCAGGTCGGGTCCGGTGCGGCTGGTGCCCAGCAGGTGCGGGTTGTCGTAGGCATAGTCGCCGGCCACGGTGGCGCGGCCCCAGCCGCGTTCGAAGTCAGGCGCCATTTCCTTCGGGCGCGGCTGCTGCGAATGGCAATAGACACAGCCACTGGCAATGTAGGCCTCGCGCCCACGCAACTCGGCACTGGTGTAGGGTTTGAGCCCCGGTGATGGCTTCACGTCGTGCACCTGCAGGTACGGTATGACCACCAGTGCGCTGGTCGACAGCGCCAGCATGACCATCGCCCCCGAGATCAGCTTGAGCTCGCTCTTCACGACGCAGCCTCGCGGCCGAAGAAGTGCCGGAACAGCGCGGGCTTGTCACGCTGAGGCCCGAAGTGGGTCACCAGCAGCACGAAGTGCAGGGCGAACACCAGATGGCCCAGCACCATCAACGAGCCGCCAATGCTGCGGCCCTTCAGGTACGGCAAGGTGGCGGCCACCGAAACCATGAACGGCTTGGCGGCGTCGAGCATCGCTTCGCCCTGCAGCCAGCCGCCGATGCTCAGGCTGATGAAGTAGATCGCGAAACCCGTGCTGACCAGCCAGAAGTGCGCGCTGATCATCCACGGGTAAGGCCACTCGCGCGCGGTGACGCGCGGCATCGTGAAGTACATCGCCCCGAAGAAGACGAAGCTGACGAAGCCGTACAGGCCAAGGTGCGCATGGGCCACCGTGTAGTGCGTGAAATGCGTGATGACGTTGACGCTGCGCAGCGCTTCCAGCGAACCCTGGAACGAACTGGCCGTGTACATCAAGCCGCCCACGCCGATGAAGCGCAGCGTCGGTGAATCGCGCAGCGCGCCCAGGTGGCCTTGCAGCGTCTGGTACTGGTTGACGGTGAAGGCCGCCACCGGAATGATCATCATCATGCTCTGCACGATCGACAAGGTGATCATCCATTGCGGTACCGGCCCGCCGATCAGATGGTGGCCGCCGACCTGGCCGTAGAAGAAGGCCAGCCCCCAGAAGCCGAGCAGCGAGAGGTTGTACGACTGGATCGGCCGGCCGATGATCTTGGGCAGGAAGTAGTACACCGAGGCCAGTGCCAGCGGTGTGTAGAACAGGCCCAGCACGTTGTGGCCGAACCACCAGTTCATCGTCGCCTGTTCGACGCCGCGGTGCACGCCGGGCACCTTGGCGACGATGAACAGCACCGGTATCCAGAACAGCGCGCAGGCCATGTACCAGACCGACACGTACAGGTGGTCGACGCGGCGGTTGACCAAGGTGAAGACCAGCGGCAGTGCGATCAGCGCGCCACCGAGCGCGAACAGCGTGCCGATCTGCCAAGGAATCTCCAGCCATTCGAGCCCGTCGCTGATGCCCGCGCCGATGCTGCCCAGGCCGGCGATCAGCGCGGCGTTCCACAGCACGCCGCCAACAAACGCATAGCGCGCGCCGATCAGCGGCGTCTTCAGCAGGCGCGGGATGATGAACAGCGGCACGCCCAGCCCGGCCATCGGCGCCCAGCCGTAGGCCACTGCATTCAGGTGGATGGTGCGAATGCGCCCGAAAGTCAGCCAGGCCTGCTGCACCAGCCAGTCGGGCTCGTGCAGCTTGATCGACGCCGTCAGCCCGGCGGCCGAGGCCACCAGCAGCCAGACGATGGCGCAGCAGAAGAAGAAGAACACCACCGGCCCGGTGGAGGCGTCGGCGCGCGCACGCTCGCGCAGTTCGTCGCTGTCGTGGTGGCCGGTGGCGCCACCCTGTGCAGTGTCGACCGTGCGCTGCAGCGCACCGCGTTCGGCGCCGGTGGCGGCGGGTTCTTCGATGCGGCCGATCTCGCCCGGCGCAAAGATCACCTCGGCGCCCTTGCTGCTGCGGTCGAACAGGCCGGTGCGCTGCGACCAGACGAAGACCAGCAGCGCGACGAACGACAGCACGAAGGCCGACAGCAGGATGGCAACGGTATCCATGGCAGTCAGCGTTCGAGTTCAGCGCGTTTGTCGGTGACCTCGCGCCACGCCTCGGCGTCGGGCAGGGCCTTCTTGGTCTTGGTGATCGGCTTCCAGACCCGTGCCAGCTCGGCGTTCAGCGGCGTGAAGTCCTGCTGGTCGCCGGGCACGTCTTCTTCCGCGTAGATCGCCGCGACCGGGCACTCGGGCACACACACCGCGCAGTCGATGCACTCATCGGGGTCGATGACGAGGAAGTTCGGCCCTTCGCGGAAGGCATCGACCGGGCACACGTCGACGCAGTCGGTGTACTTGCAGCGGATGCAGGCTTCAGTGACGACGAAGGTCATGGGCGCGACTCCGGTGGAGTCAGCCGCAGGGGCGCGTCGCTGGCCGCGGGAGGCGCGGGTTGGAGGGAAATTGTGGACATCGTGAGTCGGGCATCACTCCAACCGTCAGGTCGTTTCGAAAGCCCCATAAGAAATATTTTTGATGCATCTTAAATCCGACTCCGATCTAAAGCAATATACGTGATGCCTCTTTAGGGGCATGCATGCGTCTCGCCGAATACACCGACTACACCTTGCGCGTGCTGATGTACTGCGCGGCCCGTCCGCAGCAGCTGGTGACCATCAGCGAGCTGGCTGAACACCACGGGGTGTCCAGGAATCACCTGATGAAGATCGTCACCGATCTCGGACGGCAGGGCGTGCTCAAGACGACTCGGGGCCGCGGCGGCGGCCTGCGCCTGCTGAAGGATCCCGCCGAGATCCGTATCGGCGACGTGGTGCGCGCCTCCGAGACCGACTTCCGGCTGGTCGAGTGTTTCGACCCAGGCACCAACCAATGCACGCTGAGTTCGTCCTGCCGCCTGAAAGGCTTGTTCAACGCCGCATTGCGGGCCTATTTCAACGAGTTGGACGGCAAGACCCTGGCCGATATCGCCGAACCTTTGTCGACTGTGGCCTCGGGGCGCGCCGCGTCGCTGCGCCGTCGCGCCGTGCTCGCCCAGGTGGCGGCGCCCAGTAGCCTACGCAAGCCCGCCAGAACGGAGAAGTCCGATGCGTGAGCCCACCTCACCTGTGAAGCATTTCGACCTGCCTGGGCACGATTCGCCGGCCGTCGGCTTCGAGGTTCCGCTGGAGATGCTGGCGGCGTGTCACGAGCGCGTCGAAGCCCAGTGCGCCACCTTGCGTCGCCTCGCCGGGCACCTGGCACGGCAGGGTGCCGACCGACAGGCGCAGGAAGCCGCATCCGCCCTGATGCGCTACTTCGACACGTCCGCCGTTCATCACCACGCCGACGAGGAGGTGGACCTCTTTCCGGCGCTGATCGAGGCCATGGCCGGGTCCGATGCCGTGTGCCTGCGCGAGCTGACGGCTTCCTTGACCGCCGACCACCGTGCACTCGAACGGTGCTGGCGCGCCCTGCGCCGCCGGCTGGAGCAGGTGGCAAGTGGCCATGCGGCGGCCTTGCCGGACGAGGAGGTGCTGGACTTCATCGGCCTGTACGAGCGGCACATCGCACGCGAAGAAGCCGAACTGTTGCCGATGGCCGCGCGGCTGCTGAGCGATGCCGAACTGGACCGTATCGGTCTGGCGATGCGCGCGCGCCGGGGCGCCTTCGATCCCACCCACCTCGCAAGTCCCTCCCTGCCCGACACCTTGCGTCGGGCCCCTTCACTGTCCCTTCAAGGAGCCGTCATGTCACAACCTCACCTGCACCTGTCGCCCGACGCCATCTATCCGTTCGACGCTCGCGGCGTGGCCAAGCGTTTCCGGCACGCCGCCATCTTCGGCGCGCTGGACAGCCTGCAGCCGGGCGAGACCATGCGATTTGCCAACGACCATGACCCCCTGCCGTTGCTGTCGCAGATTGCGCAGCGCTACGGCGATCGCGTCAGCGTGGAATACCGCCAGCGTGACCCCGGCGTCATCGTGATCGACTTCAGCGTGCACTGAGCGCGCGCAGCGAGACGGTGCGGCCTTGCGCGGACGAACTCATGTCGCGCGCCGCACCATCACTTCCTTGATCTTGTCGATGGCCAGGGCCGGGTGCCGGCCCTTCGGGCGAACGTTCACGGCCGCGCTGCGGGCAATGGTCGGCAGGGTCGATTTCTTGATGACTCCTAAGGAACTCGAAGGTGGATCGAACCCGTGTCGGTGCGTGCCGATCCAATGCCGCAGGTGGGTAAGCACCGCCCCTTCAACACCAAGGAGATCAAGATGGCACTGTTACTTCGGGAATTGTTCATCGTGGCCGCCGCGACGGCGGCACTGGCCGCGTCCTTGGTTGGCCCGGCACTGGCCCAAACCACTGCGCACAGTCACGACGCGGCCGCGCCGAACAAGCTGACGCTGAACCAGGGCCGCAAGTGGGCCACCGACGAGCCGCTGCGCGCCGGCATGGGACGCATCCGCGGCCTCGTCGAACCGCAGTTGGGCGCCGCCCACGCCGGCAAGCTCACGCCCGTGCAGTACCGCGAGCTGGCCGCGCAGGTCGAAACCGAAGTCGGTGGCATCGTCGCCAACTGCAAGCTCGAACCGCAGGCCGACGCGATGCTGCACCTGGTGATCGCCGACATCGGCGCCGGCATCGACGCCATGGCCGGCAAGGATGCCAAGTTGCGCCCGGCGCTCGGCCTGGTCAAGGTCGCGCAGGCGGTCAACCAGTACGGCAGCCACTTCGACCACCCCGGCTTCAAGCCGATCCGCAACGCTCACTGAATCCGAAGGAGACCGATCATGAAGTTCGCGATTCCCCAAACGCTGCAACATGAACATGAAGCGCTGCACGAGCGGCTGCGCCAGGCAACCCAGGTTGGTGGTGAAGTTGACGCAGCGGCCAAGGAGCTGGCGCGCTTGATGCACCCGCACTTCGTCAAGGAAGACAAGTTCGCGCTGCCGCCGCTGGGCCTGCTCGCGGCGCTGGCGCGCGGCGAATGGAGCGCAGAGATGGCCGAGGTGCTCACCCTGACGGAGCAACTCGAGGCCGAGTTGCCGCAGATGCTGGCCGAACACCAGAGCATCGTCGCTGCCCTGCACACCCTGCGTGAAGCCGCCGAGCGTGCCGGCCGCACCGAAATCGTTGCCTTTGCCGAAGCCCTGGTGGAGCATGCACGTACCGAGGAAGAGGTGATGTCCCCGGCCGCGGTATTGGTCGGCCAGGTCGTGCGGCAACGGCTGGCCCTGCGCGCGGGCGCGGGGTCGTGAGCATGGCCACCATGCAGACACCCGCCTTCTTCGACGAGGTACCGCCGATCGTGGTCGCCGACCCACTGGCCGCGCTGCTGGGCGCGGCCGAGGGCGGGCTGATCGAGTATCGGTATGTCGATGCTGTCAAGCTCGCCGGCCACTCCTGCCCGACCGTGGTCGGTGCCTGGCTGATGACGCGAGCAGCACTGGCGCATCTCTACCGCGAAGGCACACCGCAACGGGGCGGAATGCGGGTCGAGATGCGACAGCCGGCCGAGGAAGGCGTGACCGGTGTCATCGCCGGCGTTGCCGGCCTGATCACCGGGGCCGCGAACGACGGGGGTTTCAAGGGGCTGGCCGGCCGCTTCGGGCGCAACGGTCTGCTGAGATTCGGTGTCCCCATGGCCGGCGAGATCCGTTTCACGCGGCTGGACACCGGTGGCTCGGTCGAAGTTGCGCACCATCCGCAGACAGTGCCGCGGCCGGCCGGGCTGGCGGACTTGATGCGCGAGGCCCTGGCACCCCAGGCGGATGCCGCGACGCGCCGGGCCTTCGCCAAGACCTGGCAAGACTGGGTGCGGACGATGCTGCTCGATCATGGCGACGATCCGGCGCTGATCAACGTGATCGGCTGAATGCGATGGGCCGCAGGGACATCACCACGACGGCTCTGCTCGCCCAACTGCCGTTGTTCAAGAACCTCGACAGCACAGCACGGGCCCGCCTGGCCGCTGAAGCGCTGCGTCACCGCCTCAAGCGCGGCGAGGTGCTGTTCCGCAAGGGTGAGCCTGCGGCTGGCATCTACGTGGTCGTGTATGGCGACATCAAGCTGATCTCGACCACGCCGGCACGCGGGAGCCGGCTGACCGGTACGGTCGGACCCGGGCAGAGCTTTGGCGAGCCGGTCATGTTCCTCGAACGGTCGACCGCTGTCGAGGCGCAGGCGGCGTCCGACGCGCTGGTGCTGCAGGTGCCCAAGGTGTGCGTGTTTGCAGAACTCGATCGCAATCCGAAGTTCGCCCGCCAGATGATTGCCGGCCTGAGCCGGCGCGTCGAGGCCCTGGTGCGCGAACTGGATCGACAAGCCATCGGCAGTGGCAGCGCGCGCTTGGCCGCCTATCTGCTGCGCCAGGCCCATGGCGCGCCCAGCCTGACGTTGACCCGGCCGGTCGCCAAGGGCGAAGTCGCCTCCCAACTGAACCTGAGCCCCGTGCACTTCTCGCGCATCCTGCACGATCTGGCCGAGGCGGGCCTGCTGCAGGTCCAGGGTCGACGAATCGTCGTGCCCGACACCCAACGGTTGCAGCAGGCGACGGCTGCGCGTTGAGCCGCGTCGCCGCCTTGCGCGCTGACTTGCGCAACGGCGATGGCCCATGGCCGTCACGCGACGTGGGCCACGGCCGCTGGCTATGCGCGGGTGGCGCTCGCTCGGGCGAAGCTCGGCAATTCGAGTTCGACGCACAGCCCGCCGATGGCCGAACCCGCCAGGCTCATGCTGCCGCCATAGAGACCGACCAGCTCGTGCACGATGGCCAGGCCCAGCCCGCTGCCGGGCACCGATTCGTCCAGGCGCGCACCGCGCGCCACCACGGCTTCGCGGCGGCCGGATTCAATGCCGGGGCCATCGTCGTCGATGACGATTCGCAGCATCGGTCCTTGCCCGCTGTCGAACGCGCAGGCCTGCACGCGCACGACCCGTCGCGCCCACTTCAAGGCGTTGTCCAGCACGTTGCCAAGAATCTCCTGCAGGTCCTGGGCCTCGCCGGCAAAGCCGAGCTCGGGGGCGATCGGTCCGGACTCGACACTCAGGCCGCGCTCGACATGCACCCGTTCAAGCACGCGCAGCAAGCCGTCGATGACCGGCGTCAAGGCCACGTGTGCGCCAGGCAGGCCGTGCGCCGCCGCTGCGCGCGAGCGCGCCAGGTGCCAGTCGACATGGCGGCGTGCCATGGCCACCTGTTCCTGCACCAGCGGCGCGAGCTCGACCGCCGACTGCGTGCTGCGCTGCAC
>JACZKT010000565.1 GCA_014859905.1 Rubrivivax sp. | reverse complement strand
GCGCTGCACGCCGTGGCCGAGCAGGACTGGGTGCGGCTGACGCAATCGCAGTTCGCGCCGGTGGAAATCACGCCCGAGTTCTGGATCGTGCCGAGCTGGCACGAACCACCGGCCGCCGCGCCAGCCAGCGCAGACACATGCGGGTGGTCGGGTGGGTGCCGGTGCCGAAGGCCAGGCCGGGGTCGAGCCGGATCACCTGCCGGGCGCCGGCCGGTGGTTCGTGCCAGCTCGGCACGATCCAGAACTCGGGCGTGATTTCCACCGGCGCGAACTGCGATTGCGTCAGCCGCACCCAGTCCTGCTCGGCCACGGCGTGCAGCGCCTGCAGGTGCACGCCGGCCGTGCCTTCCTGCGCCAGCAGCCAGGCGGCTGCCTGCTCGGCGGCGCCCTCGGTGTCGAACAGCGCTGTCAGCGTGGAGCGTTCCCAGCCGGCGGCCGGCGCCGGCAGCCCGGGCTCGCCGAACAGCGCCTGCTCGCCGGCGCTGCCGGCATCGGCGTCTTCCACCGACACCGACAGCGCGCCGAGTTCGTCCATCAGCGCGTCGGAGACCGGCTCCACCAGCGCTTGCGGGGCGCGCAAGACGAGTTCGAACACCTGGGGCTACCGGTGGTGTTGGCCCAGCCAGCCTTCGAGGTAGTGAATGCTGGTGCCGCCCTCGACGAACTTGGCGTCCACCATCAGCTCGCGGTGCAGCGCGATGTTGGTGTGGATGCCCTCGACCACCGTCTCCGACAGCGCCGTGCGCATGCGTGCCAGGGCCTGCTCGCGCGTGTCGCCGTGGACGATGATCTTGCCGATCATCGAGTCGTAGTTGGGCGGCACGTAGTAGTTCGTGTAGGCATGCGAATCCACCCGCACGCCGGGGCCGCCGGGGGCGTGCCAAAGGGTGATGCGGCCGGGCGAGGGCGTGAACTTGTACGGGTCCTCGGCGTTGATGCGGCACTCGATCGCATGGCCCCGCATCTGGATGTTGCGCTGCGTGAAGGGCAGCTTCTCGCCGGCGGCGACGCGGATCTGCATCTGCACGATGTCGATGCCGGTCACCATCTCCGTCACCGGGTGCTCGACCTGCACGCGCGTGTTCATCTCGATGAAGAAGAACTCGCCGTCCTCGTACAGGAACTCGAAGGTGCCGGCGCCGCGGTAGCCGATCTTCTTGCACGCCGCGGCGCAGCGGTCGCCGATGCGCTCGATGATGCGCCGCGCGATGCCCGGCGCCGGCGCTTCCTCGATGATCTTCTGGTGCCGGCGCTGCATCGAGCAGTCGCGTTCGCCCAGCCACACCGCGTTGCGGAAGTTGTCGGCCAGGACCTGGATCTCGATGTGGCGCGGGTTCTCGAGGAAATTCTCCATGTACACCGCCGGGTTGCCGAAGGCGGCGCCGGCCTCGCTGCGCGTCGTGCACACCGAGGCCGCACTGCTGAACGCGGTGCAGACGACGCGCATGCCGCGCCCGCCGCCGCCGCCGGCGGCCTTGATGATCACCGGGTAGCCGATGGCGCGCGCCTCGCGGATGGCCTCCTTGGGGTCTTCGGGCAGCGCGCCTTCGCTGCCGGGCACGCAGGGCACGCCGCTCTTGATCATGGCCTGCTTGGCAGCCACCTTGTCGCCCATGGTGCGGAGCGACTCCGGCGTCGGCCCGATGAAGACGAAGCCGCTCTTTTCCACGCGCTCGGCGAAGTTGGCGTTCTCGCTCAGGAAACCGTAGCCCGGGTGGATGGCCTCGGCGTCGGTCACCTCGGCGGTGGCGATGATGGCCGGCATGTTGAGGTAGCTCAGGTTCGATGACGCCGGCCCGATGCACACGGCCTCGTCGGCGAGCTTGACGTACTTGGCTTCGCGGTCGGCCTCGGAGTAGACGATGACCGACTTGATGCCCAGCTCGCGGCAGGCGCGCTGGATGCGCAATGCAATCTCGCCGCGGTTGGCGATCAGTATTTTCTTGAACACGCGCCGCCGCCTATTCGACGATGAACAGCGGTTGGCCGAATTCCACCGCTTGCCCGTTCTCGCACAGGATGCGCTTGATCCTGCCGGCGCAGTCGGCCTCGATCTCGTTCATGATCTTCATCGCCTCGATGATGCATACCGGGTCGCCTTCCCTGATCTCGTTGCCGAGTTCGACAAAGGCCTTGGCGCCCGGGCTGGCGGCGCGGTAGAAGGTGCCGACCATCGGTGACTTGATGACCTTGCCCTCGGGTTCCGCCGGCGCAGCGGGAGCCGACGGGGCGGCCAGGGCGACGGCCGGGGC
>JACZKT010000564.1 GCA_014859905.1 Rubrivivax sp. | reverse complement strand
TCGATCACCAGCGCCATGCCGCCGGCAAGCAGCAGGGCCATCGCCGCCCACACGCGGCCGTCCATGGTCTCGCGGTACAGGCGCCAGGCGAGCACGGCGGTGAACAGCGCCTCCAGCGTCAGCATCAGCGAGGCGCTGGTGCCGCTGGTGCGCTGCAGCCCCCAGGCCAGTGCCACCGGGCCGATCACGGCGCCGAAGGCGGCCATCGCCAGCAACCGCGGCAGATCGGTGCGCTGCAGGCGGGCCTCGCGGCCGACGGGCTGTCGCGACAGCAAGCCGACGGCCCCCGCCCCGGCGTAGAGCAGTGCCGCCGTGCTGAACGCGCCGAGCCCCGAGCCGAACAGCTGCACCACCGGCGTGCTGACGCCGAACAGCGCGGCGGCGAGCAAGGCGAGCAATGCCCCTCGGAGGGCGGGCAGGGTCTGGGCCAACAAGGTCGCCTACTTCACGTTCAAGCGGATGGTGGTCTGCCAGTCCCGCTACGGTCTGTTCGCCGCGCGCCATCGACGCCGCACGGCCAGCACGGCCAGCACGGCGCCCGCGAGCGCCAGCCCGAAGGCGGTGACCGAGGCGACGCGGAGCAGCGTGCCGTTGAAGTTCTCGCCATCGGCGTAGTCCATGATGTGCAGGCGCCAGAAGAAGTCGTACCAGACCCAGGCCTCGTTGCGCGATGTCACGAACTCTCCAGTGCGGCCGTTCAGGTACATGCGGGTGGCCAGCGCGTCGTCGAAAACCACCCGCCACAGGTCGCCGCGGCCGCCGGTCTCGGCAACGATCCCCAGACGCGGCGGAATGGTCGCCATCCGCTCCACCGACGCCACCTCCACTTGCCTTTGGTAGAGACCCGCGGCGAACCGCAGGATCGCTGCTTCGTCGGGAGGCACCCAGGACGTCCCGTCGGCGGGCACGATGACGGGCTCGTGACCGCCGCGATAGTTGAGGCGCAACGCAGGCCCCTGCGGCGTCGCGACCGCGGCGACGGCCACCACCTCGCCGAGCCCCGCGGCAGCCTGAAGTGCCGGCGCCACCCGCTCGGCCCAGCCCTGCGGCAGCACGACCGTCGGCGGCTTGACGGTGTCGCCCGCCTTGACCCAGGACTCGAAGGGCACCAGCGAGAAGACCACGCCGCCGGTGACCCAGATCAGCACCTGGAAACCGACCAGCCAGCCCAACCAGCGGTGGAGTCGGAAGGTAGTGGCGGACAGGGACACGGTCGGTGAACGGTGTGGAGGCCGCGCATTGTCGCGTCATAGCTCCCAGCCTCGCCGCTGCGAACGGTGCGCGCCGCTTGACCTTGCCACCCGGCGGAACCTGTTCTGGGCTCTTGCCTACAACGTGGTGCGCTTCCCGTTGGCGGCGTTCGGCATGCTCAACTGATGCTGGCCGGTGCCTCCATGGCCTTCAGCAGCGTCAGCGTGGTGAGCAACGTGCTGCTGCCGCGCCGCTGGCGCTTGCGCCAGAGGTGACAGTTTCCGCTCCGTCGTCCACCTGTCAACGGCCGGTTTATGGTCGCACGATCGGACAATCGACTGACTGAGAAGGGTCGGTACCGCCAGTTCGCGCGGCAAGGAAGCAGTCGTCGGAGCAGCGAGACCACCCATCCGCAACCCGAGGTCTGCTGTACCTCGTATAGCTGCCGCTCGTGCCAGCGTTGGTGGCCGAACCGAATGTCGGCTTGATGGCGGATACCGTGAGTACGCCCGCTGGCGTCGACCGGCTCCTCACGCTGCTGAGCGGGCAGCGGACCCAGCGGAGCAACACACCCAACGCATACATGCGCCCTCGGTGTCGACCGCACGCGCCTCGGGCTGAGCGAGTCACGCCGCGCGCAACGGGATCACCTTAGTGCCTGCAGCCAGCGCTTCGACGCGATCGGCCAGGAACTGCAGCGCCCTCTTCCGATCCGCAGCCAGCTCCATGTGGCTGTAGGCCGCCACGGTCGCGTTCTTCTCGCTGTGTGCCAGCAGCAGCTCGACGACATCGCGCCCGAATCCATGCTCGCGCAGCAGCGTCGCCGCAGTGCCGCGCGTTCCGTGCGGGCTGAAATCTGGAACGCTGAAGTCGATGCGCTTGAAGAAGTGGTTCAGCGTCACGTCGCCCATCGGCACGCTGCCTCGGAAGATCGACGGGAAGACGTACTCGCCATGCCCCGTCAGTTCGTGCACCTGGCGCAGGATCGCGACGGCCTGGCGCGACAGGAACACGCGGTGCGGCTTGCCCATCTTCATGCGCTCGGCCGGCAGATCCCACTGCGCCGCGTCGAGGTCGAACTCTGGCCACTTGGAGCGCAGCAGTTCGCTCTTGCGGGTCATCGTGAGCATCAGCAGCTTGGTCGCCGCGATGGTCGTCACATGTGCGCCCTGCTCGTCCAGCTTGCGCCAGAACGCCCCCAGCTCCTTCTCGTTCAGGTGCCTGTGATGCTGGACCGGGGCGCGGGCGATCGCACCGCGCAGCGGCTGCGCCGGATTCGTCGTCACCAGCAGATTGCGGATCGCATGGTTGTAGAACTGCTGCACGATGACGCGGATGCGCTCGGCGGTCACTGGGGTGTTGGCGCGCGCCTTGATGATCGCCAGCACGTCGCCGGGCTGCACGTCCGTAAGCTGCATGTCGCCGATCGCCGGGTCGATGTAGGCATCGAGCCAACGCACGATCTGCGCGACGTAGGCGGGCGATCGATAGAACAACGCCTCGTCGATCCAGCGGCGCGCGAAGACGCGGACGGTCAAGTCGCGTGACTCGGCCACCTTGCGGGCGGCCACCGTCGCCTGCTTGGACTTGGCCGGGCTCTCGCCTCTCTCGACGAGGGCGCGCAACTCCTCGTGCCGGTCGCGCGCCTGCTTGATCGTGTAGGCCGGGTAGGCACCGATCGTGACCTTCTCGCGCTTGCCGTTCAAGTGGTACTTGAAGCGCCAGGTCTTGGTTCCGGAGGGAAGGACTTCGAGCAGAAGGCCCCCGCCATCGGTCAGCGCATACGCCTTGTCGCGTGGCTTTGCGTTGTCGATGGCGACCGGCTTGAGCAGGTAGTTGGTGTGCCTCATTTTTCGTCACCTGGCCGAAGCCATGGCCCCATGATGGCCCCATTTTTGGCCCCATTCCGGTCGGCAGTCAAGGCACCTGCCGGGAAGTGCCGGGACCCCAGAAGCGAAAAACCCCAGTCGAATCAACGATCTGGGGTTCTTCTTGGGATGGCCTGGGAAGGCCTGGAACAGGGTTACATATGGTCGATCATGACCTGGCCGAAGCCCGAGCAAGAGACCTGCGTCGCCCCTTCCATGAGCCGCGCGAAGTCGTAGGTGACCTTCTTGCTCAGGATCGACTTCTCCATGCTCTTGATGATGAGGTCTGCGGCCTCGGTCCAGCCCATGTGCCTCAGCATCATCTCGGCCGACAGGATCTCCGAGCCAGGGTTGACGTAGTCCTTGCCGGCATACTTGGGCGCCGTGCCGTGGGTGGCCTCGAACATCGCCACCGAGTCCGACAAGTTGGCCCCCGGCGCAATGCCGATGCCACCGACCTGCGCCGCCAGCGCGTCTGACACATAGTCGCCGTTGAGGTTGAGCGTGGCGATCACCGAATACTCGGCCGGACGCAGCAGGATCTGCTGCAGGAAGGCGTCGGCGATCGAGTCCTTGACGACGATGTCCTTGCCCGTCTTCGGGTTCTTGAACTTGCACCACGGGCCGCCGTCGATGGGCTGGGCGCCGAACTCGCGTGCGGCAAGCGCATAGCTCCAGTCGCGGAAGCCACCCTCGGTGAACTTCATGATGTTGCCCTTGTGCACGATGGTCACGCTGGGCTTGTCATTGTCGATGGCGTACTGGATGGCCTTGCGCACCAGCCGCTCGGTGCCTTCGCGGCTGACCGGCTTGATGCCGATGCCGGAAGTGTTCGGGAAGCGGATCTTCTTGACGCCCATTTCCTCCTGCAGGAACTTGATCAGCTTCTTCGCCTTGTCGCTCTCGGCCTCGAACTCGATGCCGGCGTAGATGTCTTCCGAGTTCTCGCGGAAGATGACCATGTTCGTCTTCTCCGGCTCCTTCACCGGGCTGGGCACGCCCTTGAAATACTGGATCGGACGCAGGCAGACGTAGAGGTCGAGTTCCTGGCGCAGCGCCACGTTCAGGCTGCGGATGCCGCCGCCCACCGGCGTCGTCAGCGGGCCCTTGATCGAGACCACGTAGTCGCGCACGGCATGCAGGGTTTCCTCGGGGAGCCAGACGTCGGGACCGTAGATGCGGGTCGACTTCTCGCCCGCGTAGACCTCCATCCAGTGGATCTTGCGCTTGCCGCCGTAGCTCTTGGCCACCGCCGCATCCACCACCTTCAGCATCACCGGCGTGATGTCCAGCCCGGTGCCGTCGCCTTCGATGTACGGAATGATCGGCTGCTCGGGCACGTTGAGCGAATAGTCCGCATTGACGGTGATCTTCTGCCCGGCTGCGGGCACCTTGATGTGCTGGTACATGGCTGTGGTCTCCACCTGGCCGGGCCTTGGCGGCAACGGCGGTCCTGTCGATTGGGAAAGCCAGAAATTCTATGCCACCCCCGCTGTCAACCGACTGACGCGGCGGTGCGTTTCGCTCAGGGCCGCCCGGTGTTCGGGCGGCGAATCAAAGTCCATCCACACAAGGTAAAACTCATGAACAAGCTCCTGGCCGCCCTGATCGCTGCTGCTTTCGTCACCACCGGCGCCTTCGCCGCCGACGTCAAGAAGGATACGGCGGCGCCGGCCGCCGCCGCTTCGGCTGCCGTCAAGAAGGCCGACAAGAAGGCCGAAGTCAAGAAGACCGAAGCCAAGAAGGAAGAAGCCAAGAAGTAATCTTCTTGGCCCATGGGGGCCCGCCAAGGGGACCCCACGATGCGCCCGGCCCGGCCGGGCGCTTTTCGTTTCATGGCCGCGCCGGCGCTGGTCTGGCGCGCTCAGAGCTGCGCGCAGAACGCCGCGAAGCGCTCCCATAGACCATGCGTCAAGACCCACCCCGAGGCTGCCGCCAGCATGCCGCCCGCGGCACGGATGGCCCAGCGTTCGCGCGCCGCGGCGTCGCCGTGGCGGGACAACTTCTGCCAGACCCACGGCGCCAGCAGTAGACCGGGCGACGACGCCGCCGCAAAGCTGGCCATCGCAGCGGCGCCTGCGACGGCACTGCCGGTCATCGATGACACCAGCAGCGCGCCTTGCAGCAGCCCGCAGGGCCAGCCGACCCACAGCCCCCCGGCCACTGCCGCGCGCGCCGGCCCACGCACTGCCTGCCATCCGCCCACTGCGGCTGCGGGTGCCTGGGGACGGCCCAGCGCTGCCATCCAGGCCGGCTGGCGGCCGTGCCACAGCAGCCACAGGCCGAGCGCAAACGCCAGCGCGTGCACGAGCGTCCACAGCGGCCGCAAGGCCGGGCTCAGTTGCGCCAACGCGGCCAGCGCACCCACGGTCGACGCCACCACGGCGCCGGCCACCGCATAGCTGGCGAGGCGCGCCAGGTGGAATGCCGCGGTTGCGGGCACGCCACCGCTGCGGCCGATGGCCGCGGCACAAGGCGCGCTGCACATCGCCGTGCAGTGCGGCGCGCCGGCCAGGCCCAGCAAGGCGGCGCTGGCGATCAGCGCCGCGTCCACGCTAGATGATGCGCGAGAAGCGTTCGCGCACCTTGTCGGCCTGCAGGTGGCGGTCGAAGATCATCGCCACGGCGCGCACGAAGAACCAGCCCGTGGGCGTGACCTGGATGGCCTGGTCGGTGACTTCGACCAGGCCCATTTCGGCCAGCGGCTTGAGCCGCTCGAACTCCGGCGCAAAAGTCTCGCGCATGTTGATCAGGTGCGCCAGCTCGACCGACTCGATCTCCACCCGCCCCTGACACATCAAGGCCATGATGACGGTGCGGCGCAGCAGGTCGTCGCGGGTCAGCGCCAGGCCGCGCACCACCGGGAGGACACCCTGGGCCAGCGCGTCCTCGTATTCGGACATCGTCTTGGCGTTCTGGCTGTAGGTGGCACCGACGCGGCCGATGGACGACACGCCCAGGCCGATGAGGTCGCAATCGGGCTGCGTGGTGTAGCCCTGGAAGTTGCGGTGCAGCCGGCCCTGCCGCTTGGCCACGGCCAGCGCGTCATTGGGCAGGGCGAAGTGATCCATGCCGATGTAGACATAGCCGTTGCCGATGAAACCGGCGAGTGCGTTGCCGAGCATCTGCACGCGTTGCTCCCCGGTGGGCAGCGCCGCCGCGTCGATGCGTCGCTGCGGCTTGAAGCGCTGCGGCAGGTGCGCGTAGGCGTACAGCGCGATGCGCGTCGGGCGCAGTTCAGCGACCTGCGCAATGGTGCGCCTGAACGATTCGGGCGTCTGCTTGGGCAGGCCGTAGATGAGGTCGGCGTTGATCGACTCGAAGCGCAGCGCGCGCGCCTCGGCCACCAGTTCCTGCACGCTTTCGAAGGACTGCACGCGGTGCACCGCGGCCTGCACGTCGGCGTCGAAGTCCTGCACGCCGAAGCTGACGCGGTTGAAGCCGATCGCGGCCAGGTGCCGCATGCGCTGCCGCGACGCCGTGCGCGGATCGACCCCGATCGACACCTCGCATTGGGGCAGCAGCCGGAACGCGCCGCGAATCAGGCCCATCAGGTCGGACAGCTCCTCGTCGGACAGGAAGGTGGGCGAGCCGCCGCCCAGGTGCAGTTGCGTCAGCCCCTGCCCGGTGCCGAGTTCGGCCACGTGCAGATCGATCTCGCGCGCCAGCAGCCCCAGGTAGTCGCGGCCGCGGCTGTGGTGCCTGGTGATGATCTTGTTGCAGGCGCAGTAGTAGCACAGCGAATCGCAGAACGGGATGTGCACATACAGCGACAGCGGCGGCACGCCGCCCACCACCGCGCCCTGGGCGCGCTGGCGCAGCGCCTGCCGGTACTCGGCGGGCCCGAAGGCCTCGACGAAGCGGTCGGCCGTGGGATAGGAGGTGTAGCGCGGCCCGGGAACGTCGAGGCTGCGCAGTTGCGCTTCGGTGAGGGTGACCTCGGGGTACGGCGTGACTGCTGTGTTCATGGGGCGGTACTCTGCCCAAGTGACGGCCGGCGGCCTTGATCTCGGACAAGTCAAGCTGCAGGCACAGTCCGAACAGGCGTGTTTCCCCGCCCGCCGGGCGGGCTGGCGCGCTTGCGCGATACTGCGGGTCAACCCTGTCGTTGCACACTGTCCGTAAACCCATGCAATCAGCCCCGCACGCGATACGCCTGGAACCCTTCAAGGTAGCCTGCGCCAACTGCAACCTGCGTGAGCTGTGTCTGCCCGTGGGCATGTCGGTGACGCAGATGGACCAGCTCGACGCCATCGTGGCCAACCGCCGCACGGTGCCGCGCGGCGAGGCGCTGTACCGCGCCGGCGACGGCTTTGCCTCGCTGTTCGCGGTGCGCACGGGATTCTTCAAGACCTGTGTCTCGTCCGAGGACGGCCGCGACCAGGTCACCGGCTTCCAGATGGGTGGCGAACTGCTGGGCCTGGATGGCATCGGCACCGATCGTCACACCTGCGACGCGGTCGCGCTGGAAGATGCTAACGTCTGCGTCATCCCCTACCACCAGCTCGAAGGCCTGGCGCGCGAGTTGTCCGACCTGCAACGCCAGTTCCACCGTATCATGAGCCGCGAGATCGTGCGCGACCACGGCGTGATGCTGCTGCTGGGCAGCATGCGGGCCGAAGAGCGGCTGGCGGCCTTCCTGCTCAATCTCACGCAGCGCCTGCGCGCGCGCGGGTTCTCGGGCTCTTCGCTGATCCTGCGCATGACGCGCGAAGAGATCGGCAGCTACCTCGGGCTCAAGCTCGAAACCGTGAGCCGGGCGTTTTCCAGGTTCCAGGACGACGGCATGCTCGAGGTGCGGCAGCGCCACATCGAAATCCTCGACGCCCCGGCGCTGCAGAAGCTGGTCAACGGCAGCAGCTGCTGAGCCTCAAGGGTCGGCCAGCGGCTCGGCGTTGACCTCGTCGGCGCCACCGGCCAGCAGCAGGGTCAGCGCGCAGGCCGCCGCCACCACCGCCCAGAAGACGAAGAACGCCAGCGAGTACACGGCCGTGGGTGACAGGCCCAGTGCCTCGCCACCGGGCAGGCTGAGCGTCGCCGGGTCGACGAAGGCGAACACCGCCATCTCCAGTGCGCCAGCGCCCAGGAACGCCGGCCAGGCGATGGTCGCGGCACGGCGGGCCAGGTGTTTCATGGCCTGTGCCCGGCCTTCAGCGGCCCGGCCTGGCGGCGTGGTTGCGCCCCTGCACGGCAGGCTGCTCGGACGCGCTGGCCGTCGGTGGCACCGAAATCACCGGGTCGGGGTTGCTCAGAGCGAGAGTCAGCGTGGCGAAGCTGGCCACGACCACGACGGCCGGGCCGCCGATCACCATCCAGACGATGGGCAGCCGCCACCAGGGAGTCGGGTTCGTTTCTGCAGGCTGGGCGTATAGGGGCATGGGACTCTCCTCGGGGGCAGGCCAGGCAGGCGGGGCGGCGCTCAGCGGGGCACCACGAAGGTCGAGCGTTCGACCAGCGTCCGCGGCTTGCCGGCGGCTGCGTCCTCGATGCGCTCGACGATGGTCGCGATTCCCTGGCCGACGCCAATGCACATCGTGGCGAGGCCGTATCGACCGCGGCGAGCCGCAAGTTCGTGCACGAGCATCGTGACGAGCCGGCCGCCGCTCATCCCGAGCGGGTGACCGAGCGCGATCGCGCCGCCGTTGACGTTGACCCTTTCCGGATCCAGGTCGAGCTCGTCGATGCACACCACCGACTGGCTCGCGAACGCTTCATTCAGTTCGATAAGGTCGAGGTCCCCGGCGGCGATCCCCGCGCGTGCGAGCGCCTTGCGAACCGCTGGGATCGGACCGGCACCCATGATCGCGGGGTCGATTCCGGCCACGGCCGTTGACACCACGCGCGCCAGCGGCTTCAGACCAAGCTCTCGGGCAC